>JAEZMP010000272.1 GCA_023442215.1 Pseudomonadota bacterium | reverse complement strand
ATGACGGTCGCGGTGGAGGAACTGCTCGCGCCCGAGACCGCCCGACGCCTCGCCGCGCACATCGACCCGAAGCGCGCCCGGCCGCCCGTGATGTGGGACGAGCCGGAGCACAAGGACACGGTCTATCTCTGCGTCGTCGACCGCGACGGCAACATGATCTCGTTCATCAATTCGATCTTCCACTCGTTCGGCTCGACCCGCATCGACCCGGCAACGGGCGTGATGCTGCACAGCCGCGGCAACTCGTTCCGCCTGACCGAGGGCCATCCCAACGCGATCGGCCCGCGCAAGCGGCCGATGCACACCATCATCCCCGGCTTGCTGCGCAAGGACGGCACCGCCTGCGGCGTGTTCGGCGTCATGGGCGGGCAATATCAGGCCGCCGGCCATGCCGGGCTGCTCTCCGGCCTGTTCGACCGCGGGCTCGACCCGCAGGCGGCGCTGGACGCGCCCCGTTCGTTTGCGTTCAACGGCACGCTGGAAATGGAAGCCGGCTATCCGGACGCGGTGCTGGAAGACCTCGCCGGCCGTGGCCACACGGTGGTGCGGGCGGTGGAGCCGCTCGGCGGCGGCCAGCTCATCCTCACCGACGCGGAGCGCGGCTGCCTCGTCGCAGGCTCCGACATCCGCAAGGACGGCTGCGCACTCGGCTTCTGAGCGACGGCCACACTGAAAGCACAAGGGCGAACGCCGCCGCAGACAGGGCGTTCGCCGTCCTGGAGCGGCGATACGCCACCCGCGGGCAGGCGATGGCAAAGCGAGAGGTGAAGGAATGACGAGAAGGCGCCCGGTCGAGGATGTCCCCGACCGGGCGCCTCGCTTGCCGCATGGCGGCCGCGACGGGAAGCGTGATCCGATCCGCGCGCCCGCATCACGCGGTGGTGTTCCTCAGCGGCGAACAGGAGCGGCAGCGTCCACGAACTCGTTCGTGAAGCCGGTGGTCGCGCTGGCGGTCGCCGGCAGGCCGCCTTCCTTCTGAAGCATCTTCACGGTGGCCGACCACTGCTCGGGCGAGATCCAGCCCATGCCGTGGGCCTTCGTGTTGTCGGTGAAGAAGGAATGGGCGATGTCGAACTTCAGTTCCTCAAGCAGGATATCTTCCTTGCCCTTGTATTCCGGATTGGCCTTGACGATATCCGCCACCGCCTCTTCGGGATGATCGGCGGTGTATGCCATCGCTTCCAGATAACCCTTGATGAAGCGCTTGACGAGGTCCGGGTTCTCCTTGATCAGCTTGTCCGACGCAAGGAGCCCGGAGCCGAACGCAACATAGCCGTAATCGGCGCCCTGCAGGATCGAGAGCGAGCCCGGGCCGCCCGTCTTCGCCTCCAGTTCCGGAACCTCGGCATCGATATAGCCGGGGATCGCATCGACGCGGCCCATGACGAGATAGTTCTCGTAGGGCGGGGAAACGGTGTTCTGCTTGATGTCGTCGAGCGACATCCCGTTCTGGGCGAGGAACGTCTTCAGAAAGATATAGGCCGATCCTGAGGCGGGGCTGACGCCGATCTGGAGTCCTTTCAGGTCGGACGGCTTCTCGAGCGGGTGCTTGTCCTTGATGGAGATCATCGCCAGCGTGCTGCGCTGGTTGATCACGGCGATGGAGGTCACCGGAATACCCTGGGTCAGCCCGGTCATCAGGGTCGGAACGTCGGCGAAGCCGAACGTGGCATTGCCGTTGGCGACGATCCGCAGCGCGTTGGCCGAACCGCTGCCCTTGTGCACCTCGGTCAGGTTGATGCCGTTATCCGCGAAGAAGCCCTTCTCCTGGCCGACGAAGAACATGGCGTGGGCGCCGCGCACCACCCAGTCCAGCTGGACGGTCACGTCATCCGCCGCGGAGGCGGCACCGGAGAAACTCATGGCGCTCGCAAGAAGCGCACCCACGACGGCCAGACGATATCCGAATTTTCTCATGTTCCCGCTCTCGCTTCTTTGTTGATGCTTTTCAGGCACGACTATCCGTCAGACGCCGCCGAGCGCGCGTCCGGCTCTCGGAACCCAGAAGATGAAACGGTGTTCGAGGAACTCGATCAGGTAGTAGAACAGGATTCCGACAATAGAGACTTCGACCAGCGCGGCGAACACCAAAGGTGTCTCGAGCTGTGTGGAAGCAAACTGGATGACATAACCAAGTCCGGCGGACGCCCCGGCGAATTCCCCGACGATCGCGCCGATGACGCTGAGGGTGATCGCCACCTTGAGGCCGGCCATCAATCCCGGCAGGGAATTGGGAATCTGCACGCGAAGCAGGATCTGGGTCCGCGTCGCCCCGACCGAGCGAAACAGCGCGATGAGGTTCTCATCCGTGGCCTGGAGGCCCGCCAGCATGTTCAGCGCCACCGGAAAGAAGGCGATGACGATGATCAGCAGGATCTTCGGAAACAGCGTGAACCCGAACCAGAGGATGAAGAGCGGGGCCATCGCGATCTTCGGCACGGTCTGGAACAGCACCACGATCGGGTAGAGCGCCCGCCCGAACGCCGCGAAGCGGCTGATGACGAGAGCGAGGGCGACCCCGACCACGGCCGAAAGCAGAAAGCCGATGACGACTTCCGTACCCGTGACGAGCGCCGCCTCGGCGAGCAGCCGCTGCTGGTTGATCAGGACGTCCAGCACTTGGAGCGGGCTCGGCAGGGCGTAGACGGGAATGTCGAACACCATGCAGCTGATCTGCCACACGATCAGGATGGCGAGCGACAGCAGCAGTGCGGGAATGGCTTGGGTGATCGTCTTCATGGGGCGACCGTCCTCGCATGACTGGCCTTGAGCAGGCGACGCAGATGGTTCGACGCCTCGATGAAGGCGGGATCGGTGAAGCTGTCGTCGGTGCGCGGATAGGGCACGCGGACGTCGAGGCTTTCCAGGATCCGCGCCGGACCCGTGGCCATCACGTGAACCTCTTCGGAGAGGAACACCGCCTCATCGATGGAATGGGTGACGAGGACGATCGTCTTCCCGGTGCGCTGCCAGATCTCCAGGATGAACGCGCACATCTCCTCGCGCGTGATCGCGTCCAAGGCGCCGAACGGCTCGTCCATCAGCAGTACCTCGGGATCGAGCGCGAGGGCGCGGGCGATGGAAACCCGCTGGCGCATGCCGCCGGACAGCTGGGTGGGATAGCGATCCATCGCGTGCCCCAGCCCGACCAGGCGAAGCATCTCTTCCGCCCTGTCGTTGATCTCGCCCCGGGTTCTGGCCTTGTCCGACAGCTCCATCAGCAGACAGACATTCTGCCGGGCCGTCTTCCAGGGCATCAGGGTCGCCTCCTGAAAGACGAGGCCGACGCGCCGTTCGAGCACGGCCTGCTGCGGACGCAGGCCGGCCACGCTGACCGTGCCCTCGCTCGGCGTCAGCAGTCCCGACAGGATCTTGAGCAACGTGCTCTTGCCGCAGCCCGAAGGGCCGATCAGGCTGGCGAAGCCGCCCCGGCGAACCTTGAGATTGACGCCGCTGAGGACCCGGACCCGGCTCTGCTTGCCGCCGAAATCGACCGAGACGTTCGCGACTGAAATATGCGCCGATGCGCCGGATTCACTCATGGCCTCGGCCCGCAATCACGTGTCTCTGTCTGGTTTGCCGTCGTGCGCGTGGTGCCATGCTCAGTCCCGCCCTTCGAGGATGCGGCGGATGGCGACGAGCTTCTGCGCCCGGTCGCGCTGGAGCTGCGCGATGCCTTCGCGGGGATAGGAGTAGACTCCCTGGCCGGACTTGATGCCCAGCGTGCCGGCCTCGATCTTGCGGCCGATCATCGGCGCGACGTCCTTCCGGTCGCACAGGTCCTCGTTCAGGAACGTCGAGACGGAGTTGTAGATGTCGAGGCCGGCCATATCGAGCAGCGCCATGGGGCCGACGACGGCGAGCTTGTAGCCGATGCCCCACGACACGCAGGTATCGACATCCTCGGGCTCGATCACGCCGCGCTCGACCAGATCGACGACTTCCCGTAGCAGGGCATAGAGCACGCGGTTCTCGACGAAGCCCGGAACATCCTTCTTCACGAGCACCGGCAGGAGCCCGAGCCCGCGGATGAAGTCGCGGATGACCGCGACAGTCGCGGGCGCCGTCTGTTCGCCGGCGATCACCTCGATCATCGGGATGATGTGCGGCGGATTGGACCAGTGCATGCCGACCATCCGGCCGGGATTGGAGATATGCGCCTGCAGCTTGGTGATCGGAATCCCCGAGGTATCGGACGCGACGATCGTGGCGGCGGAGACGAGCCCGTCGATGGCGCGGTAGACCTCGGCCTTGATGGCGATCTTCTCGGGAACGTTCTCGATCACGAGATCGGCGCCGGCCACCGCGTCGGCGAGATCGCCGGTCAGCCGTACCGAGCCGGCCCCCGCGGCGGGCCGCTCGATCGCGAGCGCGTCGAGCACCGCGTCGGCCGCGGCCAGCATCGCCGGAGCCCGCGCGACCGCCTCGGCGGCGACGTCATAGGCCACGACGTCGAGACCGCCCCTCGCGAGCCTTGCGGCCATGCCGGGGCCCATCGTGCCAAGTCCGATGATGGCGATCCGTCTGATCATGACGCTGTCCCGTCTGCTTTCGATGTTGCGATGAGATCCGCGGCCTTCTCGGCGATCATGATCACCGCTGCGTTGATGTTGCCGCAGACGAGGTCGGGCATGACCGAGGCATCGACGACCCTGAGGCCGGCAAGGCCGCGCACGCGAAGCTCGGGATCGACCACCGAGGCCTCGTCCGCGCCCATCCGGCAGGTGCCGGCCGGGTGATGCACGGTGATGGAGGTGCGGCGGATATGGTCGTCGATCTCGTCGTCGCTCTGGCATTTCGGGCCGGGGAAGAACTCGGCCTCGATGAAGGGCTGCATCGACGGCTGCATCGCCAGTTGCCGGACCACCCGGAAGCCGGCCCGCAGCGACTGCCAGTCCTTCGGCGAGGCGAGGAAGTTCTGGTGGATCAGGGGGGCGGCCTGCGGATCGGCCGAGGCCAGCTTCACCGCGCCGCGGCTTTCCGGCTGGGTGGCCACCACGCGCGTGGCGAAGCCGTCCTGGAAGGGCGGCTTGATCGGCGGCATGTAGGGCCACGCGGCGAGGGGCGCGGCGGTGAAGAGAAGCTGCACGTCCGGCAGCGGCCTCTCCGGCCCGCTCTTGAGGAAGGCGACGACGCCGCCCGGAACGTCCGCCGAGAAGCCCTTGCCCGACAGGTACGTCCGCGCGAAGTCGAGCCCGATCCGGTCGGCGCGCATCATGCGGTGGAACGGCCCCGGCTCCTTGCGGCGGTACATCAGGATGACGGAGACGTGGTCCTGCAGGTTCTTGCCGACGGCCGGCAGGTTCAGCGTGGTGCCGATGCCGTGGGCGGCGAGTTCCTCGTGCGCCCCGATCCCCGACAGCATCAGAAGCTGCGGCGTGTTGATGACGCCGCCCGACAGCAGCACCTCGCGCCGCGCAAGCACCGAGCGTTCGCTGCCGCGATGGCTGAGCGCGACGCCCGTCGCGCGCGTCCCTTCGATCAGGATGCGGGTCGCCATGGCATCCGTCAGCACCGTCAGGTTCGGGCGCTTCAGGGCCGGGCGCAGATAGGCGGAGGCGGTTGAGCAGCGCCGGCCCTTCGAGATCGTCATCTGCAGGCGGCCGAAGCCTTCCTGCTCCGCGCCGTTGTAGTCGTTCGTCTGCGGATAGCCCGACTGCACGCTGGCTTCGGCGAAGGCGTCGATCAGGGGATCCTTGTAGCGGCAGAACTGCGTCCGCAGCGGTCCCGAACCACCACGATAGGCGTCTGCGCCGCCCTCCCAGGTCTCGGTCTTGCGGAAATAGGGCAGGACCTTTTCGTAAGACCAGTCGTCGAGACCCGCCGCCGCCCAGCGGTCGTAATCGCCGCGATTGCCGCGGACATAGGCCATCGCGTTGGTCGAGGACGAGCCGCCGACGACCTTGCCCCGTGCGCATTCGACCTTGCGGCCGCCGACATTGTCCTCCGGCTCGCAGAAATACATCCAGTCGTGGCGGCGCTCGGTCAGGATCTTGCCCCAGCCGAGGGGTATGTGGATCATCGGATCGCGATCCCAGCCGCCGGCTTCCAGCAGCAGCACGGAACATTTCGGATCCGCGCTCAACCGGTTCGCAAGCACGCAGCCAGCCGACCCAGCGCCTACAATGATGTAATCGTAGCTTTCCCGGTGCGGCATGGTGCGTTTCGCTGTCCTCTGCGTGACGCTGCTACAGTTCAGAGCCGATCGGCATCCACTCGCGGATGGGACACCGCCGGCGGCTGCGATCCGCTGCGGCCGGCGGGTCGTGCTGGAGCCCGTCCGGACCGGTTCGATCCGGACGGGGCAGGCTCTAGAGCAGCCCGGCTTGCCGAAGGCGCTGCGACCAGTGATCCCAGCCGCGATCGATCTGCGCGCCGACGAGCTTGCCGGCCGTCTCGATCTCGCCCGGGGAGAGATATTTGATCGCGCCGATCTTCAGCCCCTCGGTCTGCGCCGCCGCGTTCTGTTCGAGATAGAAGGCGCGGAACACCACCTGCCGGATCGAGCTGCCGACATTGACCACGCCGTGACGGGCCATCAGGACGACGGGATACTGGCCGAGCGCCTCGGCGATCTCGCGGCAGACATCCGGGCTGTTGCCGAACAGATCCGTCGCGTCGCCGCGCGTGTCGCGGATCTCGTAGACGGGCACCGCGTCGCCGAGGAAGGCCCCCATGTGCGATACCGGCCGCAGCGGCTGGTCGACGAAGCAGTAGGGGATCACCGCCGGCGAATGGCTGTGAAGCACGCTGTGGACGTCCGGCCGCGCCTTGTAGATCTCGCTGTGGATGAAGCGCTCGAGGTAGGATGGCCGACTGTCTTCCGTGTCGCCATTGAGGTCGATGCGCTGGATATCGTTCTCGGTCACCAGGCTCGGGGCGATTTTCTGCGGCAGGAAGAAATAGTTCGGGTCTTCGGGATCACGCACGCTGATGTGCCCGAACGTGTCCAATATTCCTTCGTTCAGAAGAATTTTCGTGCCGATGACCAGCTCTTTGAAAGCCGTCTGGCGCGCAGGGCTCATCGCGTCCATTCTGGTGATCTCCTGTCAATAAAACCGTCGACATCCGTCAACGGCTGGGCGCGGCAGCTCATACGTTCTCGTAGAGGCCGACGATCCGATTTTGCTCGATGATGTTTCCGGCATATTTCGCGAGAAATTCCTCGCGGGTCGGTGTCCCTTCCACTGCGGTATCAAGGGCGTAGACCCAGAAATAATAGTGGTGGATGCCATGGCCGGCCGGCGGCTGGGGGCCGTAATAGTGCATGGCGCCGACGCCATTGGGACCGACGCGGAACTTCTCCTGGGCCTGCGAAAGGTCCGTGGTCGCCGGATCGATGCCATAGACGGTCCAGTGGGTGAAGCCGTTCGGCAGCGGTGCGTCGGGATCATGGCAGATGACCGCGAGTTCGCGGGTGCCTGCCGGAACGCCGGAGACGACAAGCTTCGGCAGCACGTTGCCCTTGTCGCCGGCATGTTCGTCGCGAAGCCTTCCGAGAGGCTCGAAGTCGACGGACGAGATCTTGAGGTCCTTGATATTCAAAGGCATGAGAAATTCTTCCCGAAGGGGCTCGAACGAGGGCCGCAGAAGTCCCGCGGACCCTGCTCGTGTTCTGTGTCAGACGGCGGCCTTGAGCTCGGCGACGGTCTTGCCGCCGACGCGCTGATGGACGCGGCCGCCGGAGGCGACGGCGACGCAGATCAGCAGTTCATCCGGGCGCGGGCCGTCCGGCACGTGGAACGTGACGGCATCGTAGTGCGAGCGGATGTAGAGCTCATCCTTGTGGGCGAGCGGAATGTCGATCGGGGTTCCGGCGACCGCGACCTTGCTGACGGACGAGATCCAGGCCTGCCCGCCGCCGACTTCCTCGCGAAGCGGATTGCCGAACAGAGTGGTGATGCAGGCCACCACGTGTTCCTGCTCGCCGTCCGTGCCCGCGATGCCGCCCTTGCCGTAGCTTTCGACCGGCCTGCCACCCAGCAGCGCGGTCGCCCGGGCGCCCAGGGCGTGGCCGATCAGCGGACTCGGATCGATCAGTTCGGCGAGCTTGTCGACGAACTTGCCGGCGAAGGGATTGCGGATGATCAGGCCGACCGCGGCCTTGATGAGAGGCGTGCCCGGCTGTCCGCCGTCGTGCCGGATCTCCTGCACAGTGGCATACCAGCCCCTGACATCGTAATGTCTCTCAACTTCGGACGTATATTCCATTCTTCTCTCCCAAGGCGTGCGCCGACTGGGCGCGGCCGGGCATGTTGATGGTTGTCTGGGGGTCGTGGACGGGCCGTCAGTGCTGCGGCCAGGAAGACTTGCGGCGCAGAGGGTCGTAGCAGGCGGCTTCAAGCGCCTCCGGCGTGAACATGTTGCCCTTCGACAGCGAGCGATTGGCGGCGTACTGGCCGGAGAGCGCCTGGCAGCGATCGGTGATGGGGCGAATACGCTTCTCCCACGCGTCGAGAGCGTCCTCGACCGAGGAGGTCGCCTCGACGTCCTGTGCGAGGCTGAAGGCGTTGACCATCGCGCACCCCGCGCCCTGCGCCAGCGCCGGGCACATGGCATGAGCGGCATCGCCCACGAGGGCCACCTTGCCCCGCGTCCAGCTGTCGAGCTTGGTGGTCTCGTACTTGTCGTACCGTGCCGTCTGCAGCTTGGCCGCTTCGATCAGGCAGGGCTCGAGGAAGGGGAACATCTCGACCCAGACTTCGAGGTCGAGCGGCACGCGCGAGCCCCGCGGGTCGGCGGCCGGCGCCATCAGGCCGAGATAGAGCTCGTTCTCATTGCAGGGCGAGTAAAGGATGCGCTGCACGCGGGGGCTGAAGTTCCACATGTCGATGGTGTTGTCCCACTCGCCATCGCCGAGCTGCTGCTTCATCCGCGGGACGATGAGCCGGATGATGCCATCGGTGGAAGTCCACCTGTCCTGCTGGAAGCCGATCGAGTCCCGGACCTTCGAGCCGACGCCATCGGCGCCGACTATGAGATCCGCCTCGATCACTTCGCCGGTGTGCAGCGTCAGCCGGCCCTCCGGATCGGCGGCGACCGCCTCGGAATCGACGCGAATCTCCACCCCTACGGCGCGCGCACGGCTGACCAGCGCATTGTGAAGATGCTGGCGTGTCATGATGCGCCAGGGGAGACCGTTGAAGGTTTCCCGCGAGACCGACTTGTTCTGCATCCAGGTCTCGTAGGTGGGCGGCGTGTGCGAGCCTTCCAGCACCTCTTCCAGGGCATCGAGCCCTTCGAGCACGCGAAGGCCGTTATACCAGAGATAGATACCGGCGCCGAACGCCCTGAGTTCGGGGCCCTTCTCGTGAAGCCGGACATCCCAGCCGTTCTGTCTGAGGGCGATGGCGGCCGTCAGGCCGGCGAAGCCTCCACCTGCGATTTCGGCCCGGCGGGTCCTGTGCGATGCTGCGCTCGGATTGGCCATCTTTCGAGATCCTGCTGTCTATAGTCTCATGGGATCAATTACGAACGTCGCCGATGGCGAACGTGGAAGCTCGATGGCGCCCGGCGGCGCCGGACGTCTTGAAGGGCCGGGCCAGCCGGCCGACCTGGGAATTCCGTTGCAACCGCTGCGACTTCGGACGGCGTTGCGCCGATCCGGCCGTCACCAGCGCCGCGCGCTCAGGCGTCGACGAAATTGGCGATGGCCTTCAGCGTGATGTCCGGCGCGACCTCGTTCACATAATGGTCGGCACCCGGCACCACGACGACCGGAAGATCGGGCCGAAGGCGGGCGGTCCTGGCGAGAGCCGCAGCCGACACCAGCGTGCTCACCTCGCCCCGGACGATGAGGACGGGCCTTTCGACGGCGCGATAGACCGATTCCAGCTCTTCCCGCAGTCCCGATGCGGTCTCGGCCATCGCGGCCGGCGCCGCGAGGGGGCGAAGCCCGCCTTCCACGGCCCGATAGCCGCTTTCGGCCCTGATCCTGATCGCGGCCGCGGGCAGGTTCGGATAGCGGCGGGCGAGATAGGCCTCGACGGCGGCACGATCGGCGAAGAGCTGATCGCCCGCATTGACCCGCTGCTCCAGGGCGTCGAACACCTCGGTTTCGATATAGGGCGTGAAGTCGATCGCGACGACGGAGCGGACAAGGTGCGGATAGGCCGCGGCCGCCGTCACGGAATTGCGCGAACCGAGCGAGTGCCCGACGAGGATCGCCGGCCCGCGATCGAGCGCCGCGATCAGGCCGGCGATGTCAGCCGCGAAATCACGGGCACGGTAGCCGGTCTCCGGCTTGTCGCTGAGGCCGTGGCCCCGCTGGTCGACGGCGACCGTCCTGAACCGCCGCGAGAGCACCGAGGTCAGCGGCGCGAACACCGCAGAATTCGATGTGATCCCATGAAGGAACACCATCAGAGGGCCATCGCCGGCTTCCCTGACATTCAGGGTGATGCCGCCGATGTCGATGCGCCGCGAAACGGACACATCGAGGGACGCTGCTGTTACCACATCCGTTATCCTGGCCGCCGTTTGTCTGGCTTCAGATCACCACACCTGCCTGCGACCGTCAACCGGATTGTCTGACAGTCTTGCAATCTTTAAGTCAGACGAAGGCGCCGATGCCATCTATCCAAACGCGGCCGGCTCGCATAGGCTGTGTGCGACTGCGCCTCCTGTTTGAAGGGCTGGGATCGATGCCACCCGAGTTGAACCTGCAGATTTCGCCGCGAACGGTCCAGCAAGAGGCCGTGGGCAAGCTTCGGCTCGCGATCTTTTCCGGGCTGTTCCAACCGGGCACGCGGCTCGTCGAAAGCCAGCTGTGCGCGCAGCTCGGCATCAGCCGCCCGTCGCTGCGGGAGGCGTTGCGCAGCCTCGAGGCCGAGCGCCTGATCGAGATGATCCCCAATCGCGGACCGTCGATCCCCTCGCTTTCATGGGATGAAGCTGTTGCGATCTACGAGGTGCGGGAATTGCTCGAGGTGGAGGCGGCCGGGCGTTGCGCGGGCCGGATCCCGCCCGAGCAGTTGCAGGCGCTCGAACGCTCTCTCGCCGCGTTCGCACAGGCGGCATCGAGCAACGACAGCATGGCGCGGGTCACGACCGCCGCGGAATTCTACAACATCATCCTGGCGAACTGCGGGAATCCCGTTCTCGAAGAGCTTCACAGGGGCCTGCTGGCGCGCATCAGCTTCTTCCGCGGACGCTCCATGTCGCTCGAAGGCAGGGCGGAAAGCAGCCTCGCCGAAATGACGGAACTTTACAAAGCCATCGCCAACGGCGATGCGAAGGCCGCCCGCAAGGCGGCGCGGCAACACATCACCAGGGCCAAGGCCGCTGCCCGGAAGTCGATGGATCTCTAGACGGCCAGGAAGACGCGCGCAGGGCTTCCGGCCGACGCACCCGACCCGCGGGCTTCATGGCACGCCCTGCGCATGCTGGCGCGATCGCCGGGGAATGCGTATCCTCCCCGAGATCGCCCCTCGCGAACGGGTTGCCATCGTGCCAACGCTCTCATCCGGTCCGCTTCCGGCCAAGGCCCACGGCGCCGCCGGCTGGCTGAAGGGTTCCGACGGAAAGTCCGGCAGCAAGCCCTTTCTCATCGGCGCGGCGATCGGCACGGGCATGATCGCCAAGGCGGCCGAGCGCGGCGGCGCGGATTTCCTGCTCGCGCTGAATGCGGGGCGGGTGCGCGTGATGGGCGCCCCTTCGATCGCCTGCATGTTGCCGATCCACGACGCCAACGAGGTCGTGACGGCCTTCGCCTGCGCCGAGATCCTCGGCAAGGTCTCCGTGCCGGTGGTGTTCGGTGCCTCGGCCTTCGATCCGCGCACAGATCTCGCCGACATCGTGGGGCAGGTGAAGCGCGAAGGCTTCGCCGGCATGGCCAATTTCCCGACCGCCATCCATCTCGATCCGCTGCTGCAGGCCGGGCTCGCCCGCCTCGGCCTCGGTTTCGAGCGCGAGGTGGAAATGCTGCGGCTCGCAAAGCGGGCGGGCCTCATCGCCATCGGCTATGCCCGCACCGCCGAACAGGCCGAGCTGATGGCGAATGCCGGCGTCGACGTCGTCTGCCTCAATTTCGGCTGGAACATCGGCGGCCGCGACAGCCTGCCCAGCACCGTCAGCCTCGACGAGGCCGCGGCCGACGCCTCCGAGATCTTCGAGCGCGTGCGGCGGCGGCGGCCGGACGTGCTCTGTGTCGTCGAGGGCGGGCCGATCGACACGCCGGAGAACGCCGCGACGGTGTGCCAGGCCGGGCAGGCGGACGGCTATATCGGCGGATCGACCATCGACCGCCTGCCGCTGGAGGCCGCGGTTTCCGGCGCCACCTCCGAGTACAAGTCCGTCAACGTGCTGAGCCGGCGGCTGGAGGCGATCCAGGACGCGGTGCTAGGCCAGGGGCGGCGGTACGGGCTGATCGGGCGTTCGCCGCCGCTGCGCGAGGTGGTGCAGCTGATCGACCGGGTGGCGGCGACGGACATGACCGTCCTCGTTCAGGGGCCGAACGGCGTCGGCAAGGAACTGGTGGCGCAGGCGCTGCACGCGGGCAGCCGGCGGGCAGCGCGGGCGATGGTCGCGGTCAACTGCGCGGCCCTGCCGCGCGACCTGCTGGAGAGCGAGCTGTTCGGCTACGAGAAGGGCGCCTTCACGGGCGCGACGAAGACCCGGATTGGCCGGTTCGAGGAAGCCGACGGCGGCACGCTGTTTCTGGACGAGATCGGCGATCTCGAACCGCAATTGCAGGCCAAGCTGCTGCGCGTGCTGGAAGCCGGTATGGTCGACCGGCTGGGCTCCAACCAGTCGCGGCGCATCAATGTGCGCATCATCTGCGCCACCAATCGCGACCTGACCCAGATGGTGGCGCGAGGCGCCTTCCGCGAGGACCTCTATTATCGGCTGAACAAGATGGAGATCCGCGTGCCCTCGCTCGCCGAGCGCATCGAGGACATTCCGCTGCTCGTCGAGCATTTCCTGCAATCGGCGGTCCCGGCGGTGAACGAGACCGTCGATTCGGTGGACGGACCCGCGCTGCGGGCGCTGATGGCGCATTCCTGGCCGGGCAACATCCGCGAACTGAAGAACGTGCTCGAACGCGCCGCGATCCTGTGCGACGGCAACCGCATCGGGCTCGCGCAGCTTCCCCGCTTCGCCGAAACGGCCCGTCCTGCCGAGCCGAAGGAACCCGAATCCGCCGCGCAACCGCCCACGCCGCCCGGCACGGGCGCCGAGACCGAGCGCGAGTGGATTCTGGAGGCGCTGCGGCGCAACCGCTTCCGGCGCGGGGCAGCGGCGCAGGAACTCGGCCTCTCCCGCAAGACCCTCTACAACAAGATGCGGCTATACGGCCTCGGCTGAAGGCAGCTGGGCGCCGGCGCGCGGTGGCGGAAGCGCCCAGTCGACGACGTCGTCGACCAGCGCGCAGGCCGGCGCGATGCGTTCGCCGAAGCCAGGGTGCCGATAGAGCGCAATGCGCGGCGCAGCGGGCATGGCCCTGATGCGGCCGATGGAGGCGAGCACGCCTTCGACCAGCCTCAGATCGAGCGCGGCTTCGCCCGTCGGCGAGCCGGGATGGAACAGCAGCGACCTGATCCCCACCTCGACGGCACGCGCGGCCTGGTCGAAGGAGGCAACCGTCGCCGTCACATGCAATCCGGCGTCCCGCGCCTCGCGCAGCGCGGCGAGTTCGGCGCCGGGATCGATGCCGGCGGCGTTCAGCGCCTGGCGATAGACGCCCGGCGGAATGAGATGGGTGGTCGGCAGGTTGACGATACCGCGCACGCCCGCGGCGCCGAGCCGGGCGAACAGCCGGCGCCCGCCGAGGAACGGATCACACAAGAATAGCCCGGCGACGATCTTGCCCGCGCCCGCCTCGCCCCGCGGCGGCAGCGCGGCCAGCAGCCTCTCGTTCACGGACCCGATCGGCATCAGGCCGACGATATCGGCCTGTTCAGGCGAGAGGCCGGCGAGATAGGGCGCGAGCACCGCGAAATCGGCGGCCGTGGCGGCGGCAGACGCGGGATCGGCGACGATGACTCCCTGCATGATCCTGCATCCGGGTCAGATTGGGTAAAGTCGGGACTACACAACAGATAATACCCGTTTTTACCCGTCTCGCACGCCCGATTTCGCCTGAATCGGCAGCAATTGCCTGCCATGTGAGCTGGCACGGCTCTTGCGATCCTCTGATGCAAAGCGAGCGCCCGGAAAAGGGACGCGGCACATCAGGGAGAAAGCCCATGGATCGCGGGACGCGCACAGCGCCCGGACGACCCTCCGCGCCCGGCGGAGGGCGCCGATGATCGACCTCGCAGCCAGCGTCAACTGGCGCCTTTTCCTCACCGTGACCCTCAACGGGCTCACGCTCGCGGCGCTCTATTTCATCGTCGCCAGCGGCTTCAGCCTGATCTTCGGCCTGATGCGCGTCGTGAACATGGCACACGGCTCGCTCTACCTGCTCGGCGGCTATGTCGGCTACGAGGTCTCGGTGTCGACCGGCTCTTGGGTGCTGGCGCTCGTCGCCGGGGCGGGCATCGCCGCGCTGACCGGCGCGGTTCTGCAGAAGGGCATCTTCGGCTGGATGCAGGGCCAGGACCTGCGCCAGACGCTGGCGGCGATCGGCGTGTCGATCGTTCTCGCCGACCTGATGCTGGCGCACTGGGGCGGCACCGCCTACCAGCTCGAGCTGCCGGCGATCTTCCGCAGCTTCGTGCCGTTGCCGGTGGTGAACCGTTATCCGATGCCGCGCCTGATGCTGATCGGCCTCGCGGTGGTGATCGGCATCGGCCTGTGGGCGATGCTGACCCGCACGCGGCTCGGCCTCCTGATCCGGGCCGGCGTCGACGACCGCCGCATGCTGGAAGCCCTCGGGGTGGACGTGCCCCGCGTCTTTCTTGGCGTGTTCGCCATCGGCGCCGGCCTTGCCGGGCTCGCCGGTGTCATCGGCGGGTCGGTGCTGTCGATCTCGCCCGGCGAGGACGCGCGCTATCTGCTCTCCTCGCTGATCGTCGTCATCGTCGGCGGCATGGGCTCCCTGTCGGGCGCCGCCATCGGCGCGCTGCTGGTGGCGCTCGCCGAAACCTACGGGCTCGCCTACACGCCCACCTACGGCGTGGTCTACACCTTCGTCATCATGGTCGCGGTGCTCGCCGTGCGGCCGCAGGGCCTGATGGGGAGGCCGGCATGACGGCCCGCTCCGCACTCCGCGCCCTCGTGCTGCTGGCCCTCGTCGCCGTTCCGCTCGTCGCGAACGATTTCTGGGTGCAGCAGATCGGCGGCCGCACGCTTGGGCTCGGCACCGTCGCGCTCAGCCTCGTCTTCCTGGCGGCCTATGGCGGCATGCTCTCGCTCGGCCAGATGGCGCTGGCCGGGGTCGCCGGCTACGCCGTCGCCTATTTCACGGCGCCGGTCGCGGGCGTCGGCCTGCTCCTGCCCACGCCGGCCGCCGTCGCGATCGCGCTCGTGCTCGCGACCTGCGCCGGCCTTCTGGTCGGCCTCATCGCGGTGCGCACCAGCGGCATCTACACGCTGATGCTGACGCTCGCCATCGCGATGGGCTTCTACTATCTCACCCTGCAGAACTACGCGCTGTTCAACGGCTTCACCGGCTTCACGCAGGTCGCTGCCCCCACTGTCGGCGACGTGTCCTTCGCCGCGCCGCGCGCCTTCTACTGGCTGTGTCTCGGCGGGGCGGCCGGGTGCTATGCGCTCGTCACCTATCTCGCCACCACGCCGTTCGGCCTCGCCATGCAGGCGGCGCGCGACAATCCCCGCCGGCTGTCCGCGCTCGGCTACCACGTCGCCAGCCTGCGCGTTGCGGCGTTCGGGATCTCCGGGCTGATCGCCGGCATCGGCGGCCTGCTCGGGCTGTGGCTGAACGGCTCGATCTCGCCCGGCTCCATCGCGCTGGTGCCGACCATCGACGTCCTGATGGCGGCCGTCCTCGGCGGGCTCGGCCATCCCATCGGCGCCTATGTCGGTGCGCTGCTCTTCGTGGTCGTGGAGAACTTCGCGATCGATTTCATCGACCGCGAGCGCTTCAACACCCTGATCGGACTGATCTTTCTCGGCGTCGTGCTGTTTTCGCCCGACGGCGTGACCGGTCTCGTCCGCCGCGTGCGCGCGCTGGCCGCGCCGATATCCCGAAAGACCGGCCCGGCGGCCGATGCCGTCGCCGGGCCTGATGCCGCCAACGATAAAACCTGAAACGGAGGAACACGATGCCCATCCAGATCACCCGCCGCCTCGCCCTCGTCGGCGGCCTTGCCGGCGCGCTCGCCGCCACCGCGCTGACGGCAGTACCGGCGCTCGCCGAAGATACCATCCGCATCGGCGGCCTGACGACGCTGGAAGGTCCGTTCGCCGAGCCAGGCAAGGACTCGTTCCGCGGCATGGAACTCGCGCTGTCCGAGGTCGGCTACAAGGTCGCCGGCAAGAAGATCGAGTTCATCAAGGCCTCTTCCGACGGCAACCCGGACGTCGCGCTGCAATCGGTGCGCCGCCTCGTCGAGCAGGACAAGGTCGAGATCGTCGTCGGCCCGCTCTCGGGCAGCGAAGGCATCCGCCTGCGCGACTATGCCAAGACCGTGCCGGCCATCACCTTCTTCAACGGCTCGTCGGCCGCCATCGAGACCACGCTGGTCGATCCCGCGCCCAACTTCTACCGCTTCAACACCGAGGGCGCGCAGTGGACCGCCGCGCTCGGCACCTACGTGAAGAAGGAGAAGGGCTGGAACAACGTCGTCGTCGTCTCCGAGGACTATTCCTTCCCCTATGCCCAGATCTTCGGCTTCATGGGCACCTATTGCAGCGCCGGCGGGAAGGTGCCGAACAAGTACTTCGTGCCGCTCGGCACCAAGGACTTTTCCTCGGTGATCGCCCAGCTTCCCGCGAAGGGCGAGGTGGATGGCATGTTCGTCGTGCTCGGCGGCGCCGATGCGGTGAACTTCCTCACCCAGTATGCGCAGTCCGGCGGCGAACTGCCGATGATCGGCGGCTCCATCACCGTCGACCAGACCGTGCTCGCCGCCAAGGGGCCGGCCCGCGCCATGCTCCCGGGCGTGCTCTCCTCCGGCCCGATCTCCGACAACGATCCAAGCCCGGCCTGGAAGGACTTCGTCGCCGCCTACCGCAAGAAGTTCCCGGACGGGCTGCCGTCGCCGTCGCTGTTCGCGTTCAACTATTATGTGAGCACCAAGGCGGCGCTGCTGGGCCTCGAGAAGGTCAACGGCGATCTCTCGGACGGCGCCGCGGCCTACCGCAAGGCGCTGGACACGCTGAGCTTCGACACCCCGACCGGCCCGGTCTCGATCAACAAGAACCGCCAGGCCAGCGCGACGATCTTCATCAACGAGATCGTCGAGAAGGACGGCGTGCTGACCACGAGCCCGGTGAAGAGCGTGCAGGACGTGAACCAGTATCTCGGCCTGTCCGAGGCGGCCTATGCCAAGCTCGGCAGCCCCTCGCGCGACAATCCCTCCTGCCCGTGAGCATGATGAACGCAGCTCCTCACACGACTGCGGGCAGCCCCCACGCCCTCTCTATCGAGGGCGTGGGACGCCGCTTCGGCGCGCTGCAGGCCGTGCGCGACGTCACCATTACCGTGGCGGCGGGCGAGCGGCGGGCGATCTTGGGGGCGAACGGCGCGGGCAAGACCACGCTGTTCAACCTCGTGGCCGGCGACCTTCCGCCGTCCGAGGGCCGGATCGTGATGTTCGGCCGCGACGTCACCCGTCTTCCGGTGGAACGGCGGGTGCGCGCGGGCCTGCGCCGCACCTACCAGACCTCGCTGATGTTCGTCGGCCTCACCGTGCGCCAGAGCCTGTTTCTCGCGGTGCGCGGGGTGGCGGGCGGGCGCATGTCGGTGGCGCGTCCGGCGGGCCGCGGCGCGCACATGGACGAGGCCGAGGCGCTGGCCGCGCGCCTCGGGCTCACCCCGGTGCTCGGCGCCCTCTGCGCGACGCTGTCCCACGGCGAGCGCCGGCAGCTGGAACTCGCCATGGCGCTGGCCGGAGAGCCGCGGCTTCTGCTGCTCGACGAGCCGGCCGCCGGACTGTCGCCACGCGAGCGCGAGATGCTGCTGGCGCTGCTGCTCGAACTGCCGCGTTCCATCACGCTGGTGATGATCGAGCACGACATGGACATCGCGCTGCGCGCGGTCGATCAGGTCAGCGTGATGCACAACGGACGGCTGGTCGCCGGCGGTACCCCGCGGGAAATCGAGGCCGATCAGACCGTGCACGACATCTACATGGGCAAACATGTCTCCTGATCCCGCCGTTCCCCTTCTCGACGTGGCCGGGCTCGACGTCTATCTCGGCGCCAGCCACGTGCTTCAGGGCGTGTCGCTGCGCCTGCCGGGCGGCCCGCTTTCCATCATCGGGCGCAACGGCATGGGCAAGACCACGCTGTGCCAGGCGATCATGGGGCTCACGCCGGTCCGCGCCGGCCGCATCGCCCTCTCCGGACGCGATCTCGCCGGTCAGGGGCCGGTGCGCACTGCCCGCGCCGGCATCGGCTACGTGCCGCAGGGCCGCCGCGTGTTCCCGTCGTTGTCGGTGCATGAACATCTCGTGCTGACCGCACCGCGCGGCAGCGCGGCGGCCGGGGCGAGGTGGACCATCGAGCGGGTCTACGACACCTTCCCGCGCCTCGCCGAGCGGCGCGGCAACGGTGGCGCCCAGCTTTCGGGCGGCGAGCAGCAGATGCTGGCGATCGCCCGCGCCCTGTTGCTGAATCCGGTGCTTCTGGTGATGGACGAGCCGACCGAGGGCCTCGCGCCGGTCATCGTCGATCACGTCGTCGAACTCCTCCATACCATCAACCGCGAGGGCGTCGGCCTGCTCCTCGTCGAACAGAACTTCTCGGTCGCCATCAGCGTTGCGGAACGGGTGCTGGTGATGGTCAACGGGCGGATCGCGCTCGAAACCGGTGCCGATGAAATCGCCCGCAACGAAGACATGCAGCGCCGCTATCTCGGCGTGAGCGCTCACTGATGGCCGACACAAGAAAAACAGTCGGGAGAACGCCATGAAACGGGTCTATGTCGCGGGAACATGCGACACCAAGGGCGAGGAACTCGCCTATGTGAAGGCGATGATCGCGGCCGAGGGCATCCCGGCCGTGCTGGTCGACCTTTCAACGCATGACGCCGCCGAAGGTGTCGACATTCCGGCCTCGGAGGTGGCGAGCTGGCATCCGGAAGGGCCGGGGGCGGTCTTCACCGGCGATCGCGGCCGGTCGGTCAGCGCCATGGCGCTGGCCTTCGAGCGCTTCCTGACCGCCCGGAATGACATCGCCGGCGTCATCGGCCTCGGCGGCTCGGGCGGCACCGCGCTGGTCGCGCCCGCCCTGCGCGCGCTGCCCATCGGCGTGCCCAAGCTCATCGTCTCCACGGTCGCCTCCGGCAATGTCGCGCCCTATGTCGGGCCGAGCGACATCGCCATGGTCTATTCGGTGACCGACCTCGCCGGGCTCAACCGCATCTCGCGCACCATCCTCGCCAATGCCGCGCATGCGATGGCCGGGATGGCACGGACCGAACCGCCACGGGCCGCCGACAGCCGGCCGGCGATCGGGCTCTCGATGTTCGGCGTCACCACGGCCTGCGTGAATCAGGTCTCCGCGCGACTGGGGGAAGGCATCGACGCGCTGGTGTTCCACGCCACCGGCACCGGCGGCCAGTCGATGGAGAAGCTCGCCGATTCCGGCCTGCTCGCCGGCCTCATCGACGTAACCACGACCGAGGTGTGCGACTTCCTGATGGGCGGCGTGTTCCCCTGCACGCCCGACCGGTTCGGCGCGGTCGCGCGGACGCGGCTGCCCTATGTCGGCTCCTGCGGCGCGCTCGACATGGTGAATTTCGGCGCGCGCGACACGGTGCCCGCCGCCTATGCCGACCGGCTGTTCTACATTCACAACCCGCAGGTGACGCTGATGCGCACCACGCCGGCCGAAAATGCCGCCATGGGCCGCTGGATCGGCGAGCGGCTCAATGCCTGCGAGGGCGAGGTGCGCTTCCTCATCCCCGAGGGCGGCGTCTCCGCCATCGATGCGCCCGGCGCGCCGTTCCACGACCCCGAGGCCGATGCCGCCCTGTTCGCGGCACTGGAGGCAACCGTCCGCCCGACGGCGCGCCGCCGCCTCATCCGTCTTCCCCACCACATCAACGACCCGGAATTCGCAGACGCCCTCGTCGCGCATTTCCGCGACGTCGCACCCGGCCTTTGAGCCCTGGAGTCTGACATGGCACGCATCGAACGCTCGACCCTCCTCGCCAAGTTCCGGGACATGGTGCAGCGCGGCCAGCCGATCATCGGCGGCGGCGCCGGCACCGGCCTGTCCGCCAAGTGCGAGGAAGCCGGCGGCATCGACCTGATCGTGATCTACAATTCCGGCCGCTATCGCATGGCGGGGCGCGGCTCGCTTGCCGGCGTGCTGGCCTACGGCAACGCCAACGAGATCGTGCTCGACATGGCGAAGGAGGTGCTGCCGGTGGTGAAGCACACGCCGGTGATCGCCGGCGTGAACGGCACCGACCCGTTCTGCCCGTTCGATTATTTCCTCGACCAGATCAAGGCCATGGGCTTTTCAGGCATCCAGAACTTCCCGACGGTCGGGCTGATCGACGGCATGTTCCGCGCCAACCTCGAGGAAACCGGCATGAGCTACGGCCTCGAGGTCGATCTGGTGCGCCTCGCCCATGCCAAGGACATGCTCACCACGCCCTATGTCTTCAACGACGACGAGGCGCGGGCGATGACCGCGGCCGGAGCCGACATCATCGTCGCGCACATGGGCCTCACCACCGGCGGGGCCATCGGCGCCGAAACCGCCCTCACGCTCGACGACTGCGTCGTGCGCATCGATTCCATCGCGGCGGCGGCGCGCTCGGTGCGCAAGGATGTCATCGTGCTCTGCCACGGCGGGCCGATCGCGGAGCCAGACGATGCCGCCTACATCCTCGCCCGCTGCGAGGGCATTCACGGCTTCTACGGCGCCAGCAGCATGGAGCGCCTGCCGACCGAACAGGCGATGACCGAGCAGACCCGGCGCTTCAAGGCGATTTCGCGCTGAGCGCGGGCGTTCGACCAGGGAGGAAGACACGATGGCCAAAGCCTTTGCGAGCCGCATCATCGCCGCGCCGGTGGAGGCGGTGTGGGCGCTGGTACGTGATTTCAACGGCATGCCCGGATGGAACCCGGGGATCGCCGACAGCATGATCGAGGACGGGCTCGACGCCGACGTGGTCGGCTGCGTCCGCGCGTTCCATCTCGGCGACGGCACGCTGGTGCGAGAGCGGCTGCTTGAACTCGACGACAGCCGCTATCGCTTCGCTTACAATTTCGAGACGCCGGCCTTCCCGGTGACGAATTACGAGGCGCGGTTCACCCTGATCCCGCTGACGACGGGCGACGAGACGCTGGCGATCTGGGAGGCGACGTTCGACGAGGCGCCGGAGGATGCCGGCAAATATGTCGACATCGTCACCAATGCCGTGTTCGCCGGCGGCCTCGCCGCGCTCGCGGCGAAGCTGGAAGCGGGCGCCCCGCCGGTTCCGGCCGGGCCGCGCTGGCAGGGATTGCGGCCTGCCAAGGTCTACTGCGCCGCCCGCCTGAACGCACCGCTTGCCGTGTCGTGGGCGGCAGTCCGCGACTTCGCCGGCATGGAACGCTGGCATCCGGATATCAGCGCCATGACCATGCTGGAGGGAGCGCGCAGCGACAAGGTCGGCGGCGTGCGCGACTTCCTGTTCGGGGACGGGCGGCTGCACGAGCAGCTCACCTGGCTCTCCGACACGGACACCGCGTTCCGCTACAAGATCAACATGAGCCCGATGCCCTGGCTCAACTATCACGCCGGGTTGCGGCTCTATCCGGTCACGGCCGACGGCACCACGCTCGCGGTATGGACGGCGGACTGGGTGGCCTCGCCGGAGGACGACGTGATGCTGATCCCGACCGTGCACAACAACGTTTTCCAGAGCGCCTTCGATACGCTGAACGCGCAGTTCGCCACCAGGCCGGCGCGAAGCTGAGCCGGCTCTTGGCCTCCGGCTTCTGCCCGGGCGGCGCGGCGTTCCAGCCGGCGACGATGACACGGTCCCGGGGCACCGCCATGGCCCGGGACCTTGCATTTTCGGCTACCGCGAGCACGTATATCCCAGTTGAATATCACATCCGTGGAGCAGGACGATGACCAGCTCGACCGTGTTCACCAGCAACCGCAGCCAGGCCGTTCGGCTGCCGAAGGCCGTGGCCTTTCCCGAGGACGTCCATCAGGTCGACATTCTCAAGATCGGCCGCAGCCGGGTGATCGTGCCCCAGGGCAAACGGTGGGACGACCTGTTCCTCAACGGGCCGCGCGCCACCGACGACTTCATGACAGAGCGCGAGCAACCCACGGCGGAGGATCGCGAGTCGTTCTGATGCTAGCCTACATGCTCGACACCAACATCTGCATCTATGTGATGAAGACCTGTCCGCAGGCTTTGCGAGAGAAGTTCAACGCATTGGCGGAACAGCTCTGCATCTCCAGCATCACGCTCGGCGATCTGCATTATGGCGCGGAGAAATCGGCGCGGCGGGTTGAGAACCTGAACGCGATCGCGCATTTCGTGGCGCGGCTGGAGGTGCTCCCGTTCGCCGGCAAGGCGGCGGCCCATTACGGGCAGTTGCGCGCGGAACTGGAACGGGCCGGAACGCCCTGCGGCCCGCACGACATGCAGATCGGCGGCCACGCCCGCAGCGAAGGGCTGACCGTCGTCACCAACAACATGCGGGAATTCGCCCGGATGCCGGGGGTCAGGGCCGAGAACTGGCTCTGAATGCGGCGCCGCGCCTGAGCCGCCCCCGCTTTAGCGCAGCAGCGCCACCAGCACCGGGGCGGTGAGCACGTTCATCAGCCCGACCAGCACCATCACGAGGCCGGCGACGGCGCCCTCGGTCGGGCCGATCTCGTGGGCCTTGGCCGTTCCGGCCGCGTGGGCGGCGACGCCGAACAACGCGCCCCGTGCCAGCGACGAGCGCAAGTGAAGCCGCGCCAGCATCGTCTCGCCCATCACCGCGCCGACGATGCCCGTCGCCACGACGAACACGGCGGTGAGATCTGGGATGCCGCCGATGTCGCCCGAGACCGTCATGGCGAACGGCGTCGAGATCGAGCGCGGCAGCAGGCTCAGGCGCAGCACGCCGTCCAGCCCGACGAGGGTGGCGAGCGCCCAGCTCGACAACATCGCCGTCGCGCTTCCCGCCACCATCCCCGCCAGCAGCACCGGCCAGTGGCGGCGGATCAACGCGCGCTGCTCGTAGATCGGAACCGCGAAGGCGACCGTCGCCGGCCCGAGCAGCATCACCAGCCACCCGGTGCCCTGGATATAGTCGCGGTAGCGCACGTGCAGCGCCGTCACCAGCCCGATGAGGAGGGCCGGCGCGAGGGCGAGCGGCATCAGCCACCACCGCGGCCAGCGGCGGTGCAGGCGGCTCGCGGCGAGATAGAGCCCGATGGTGGCCGCCGACCAGAACAGCGCCCGACCGACAGCGGCGACGGGAAGGTCAGCGCCCGGAAATGACGGCATCATGTCCGCTCTCCTTCTCACGGGCCGCGCTGCGGCAGCAGAGATCGACGGTGAGCGCGGTCGCCGCCATCACGGCGGCGGTGCCGAGGGCGATGACGGCGACGATCTTGAGCCCGACGAGGCCGAACAGTTCGTGATGGTCGATCACCGCGAGCACCGCCGGGACGAAGAACAGCAGCATCCGCGCCAGGAACCAGTCCGCGCCGCGCCGCAGGCTGACGAGCCTGAGCCGGCCGCTGGCGAGAAGGGCGAAGGCGAGCGCCAGCCCGACGATGCTGCCCGGCAGCGGCAGCCCGGAGAGCGCGACGACGACATCGCCGGCGAGCCACAACACCACGATGAGGCCGATCTGGGCGAGACGGCTGCGATGGATCGCGCGGCGCAGCCGCACGCCGAGGAGGCGCATGGACCACGGGCGTCCGGACCGCGAACTGCGGCCGGCCGGGCATAGGGAAACGGAACGGGACGGCGAAGAGGGCATGGCTTTTCTCCGGCCCCAAGATAGGCGCCGGCGTTCCATTCTCATAGCGACTTGTTGGACTACCTATCATTCCTGTATGGAATGAAAATGGAGTTCAGAACCCTCAGAGCTTTTGTCGAAGTCGTGCGCCAGGGCGGGTTTTCCCAGGCGGCGCGCACCGTGTTCGCCACGCAATCCGCGATCAGCAAGGCGGTGAAGCAGCTGGAGGACGAGGTCGGGATGCCCTTGCTCGACCGCATCGGCCATCGCAGCACGCCGACGGCAGCCGGCGAGGCGGTCTACCGCCGGGGCCTGCGGCTCCTCGCGGACCGTGACGACCTGATGGCCGAACTCGCCGAAATCCGAGGCCTTAAACGGGGAACGCTTCGTCTCGGCCTGCCACCGATCGGCTCCAGCACGCTGTTCGCCCCGCTGTTCGCGATCTATCGCCAGCTTTATCCCGGCATCGACATCCGCCTCGTGGAGCATGGCAGCGACCGGCTGGAAGAGATCTTGCGCGCCGGCGAGGTCGATCTCGCGGCCTCGCTGCTGCCGGTGGCCGACGAGTTCGAGTGGCTGGAGATGCGCAGCGAGCCGCTGGTCGCCCTCGTCGCCCACAGCCATCCGCTGGCCGCGGCGGACCGGATCGGCCTCGGCGGATTGCGGGACCTGCCGTTCCTGCTGTTCGAACAGGGCTTCGCGCTCAACCGCATCCTGCTTGAGGCCTGCCGCCGGCACGGCTTCGAGCCGGAGGTCGCGGCGCGAAGCAGCCAGATCGATTTCCTCGTGGCGCTCGCCGGCGCCGGCGTCGGTGTCGCGTTCCTGCCGCGTCTGATCGCGGCGCAGCGCCCGCACCCGGCCGTCCGTGCGGTTCCGCTGGACGAAGCCGGCACCGACTGGACCATGGCGCTGATCTGGCGGCGCGGCGGCTATCTGTCAGATGCCGCCCGCGCCTGGCTTGCCGTCGCCCGGGAAAGCCGCGCGACGGCGGCCATGGACGAGGCGGACGGGAAAGGTTGAGAGAGAGGCCGGCAACCCTCAGGCTATGGAGCCGTCAGAACACGGAGCCCTCAGGACACGGAGCCCGGCGCCACGATCTTGCCGGCGATCGACAGGAAATTGTCGAGATAGGCCTGAAGGAACGCACGCGTGCCCTCGATGGCGATATGGCCGTCCGCGCCGATCAGGTCCGGCTTGAAGGCGATATAGGCCTCGCCTCCGACGACCAGGCTGCCGAGGTCGCCGAGGATCTGGCGCAGGTGCTGCTGGCCGACGGCAGTGCCGATGGCGCCCGGCGAGGTGCCGGTGATGACGACGACCTTGCCCTTCCACACATTGCGGTCGGACGGCTTCGAACCCCAGTCGATCGCGTTCTTCAGCACCGCCGGCAGCGACCGGTTGTGTTCCGGCGTGACGACGAGGATCGCATCCGCCGCCCAGACTTCGGAGGTGAAGCGGTTCACGGCGTCCGGACGGCTGCCCTCGAGATCGGCGTTGTATATCGGCAGGTCGTCGATCTGAACGAACCCGGCCGTGGCCCGATCACCGAGGAGAGGAACCAGCGCTCCCGCGAGCTTGCGGTTGATGGACTCCCGCCGGTTGCTGCCGACGATCACGGCGACCTTGAGCTTGTTCATCCTGCATTCCCTGCCAGAGTTCACGGGGCATCCACGCCGGGTCGGCCCGGCGCAATAACAGCGGCGACCGTTCGAAACCTGGGAACGGGGCCGGAACCCCACAAGCCCGCAACGGCACCGTGTTGATACCACAACACGGCCATGCCCCGCCCGATTTCGACGGCTGCACACCGGAAAGCTGCCGCAGCGTCACGGTGCCGGAACGGCGCGTCACGGGTATGCGCGTGCCCGCGTGGGTGGAGACCCGCAATGGCGGGACCGCCTGACGGCGGACAGCGTGCGGCCGCAGGCAGCCGGATGCCGGCTCGAACGGGCGGGTTCTAGAGGGACGTGGTCGGGAACGACGCTCCGGCTGAAATGTAACGATCGCCGCAGGGCATTTCAGGGGAGGCGTCTCCGTCGGGCGCGATGACAGGCGCGCGAACGCACCCGCCGTCATGCCGGCGGGGCGGCGCCGCGCGAACACGGCAGGCCGCCCAGGCCGCATCGTGGGGCGCCGGTCAATTCCGGCGCAGCCGCGTTCAGGAAGAGGGAGAAAGCGGACGACGCCCCTGAAGCCATGCCTCAGAGCGCGATACGCGGCCGGATGGGTTCACCCGGCCGATGGCTTAACCTTCGACCGGGCCGACGACACCATGGTTGGTGAACGGCGCGCCGTGGCCATCGGGTGGTGAGTGGACGACGATCCTCATGCGGACATTGTCCATGTCGAGGAACACGTCCTTCCGGCCGACGGCGTTGTAAAGCGCTTCAAAGTCGCCAAACACGGTGCCGCGGCTCAGACTGTCGTCTTGGTCGGAAAACTTGAACTCGATATCGTATTCGACCGGCACAGCGGCTTCATGGCCGATGATCAGGGTCGCGCGGTTAGGTTTCGACATAATCCGTCTCCTACAGGTCGGAGCGGCGATAGCGGAAAATCTGCACCGGATTTATGTCGCAATCAAGGAGAAGCCTTTGCTTGGTCTGAAATGGAGCAAGGAAAGACAGTTATTCTGGTCTTTATCGATGCAAAGGATTCATGTCGTCAAACCTGAAATTGCACTGAATTCAAACGCTTGGTTTCTTTTTTCTTAATTCTCCTAAGGAATGCGCCGGCCGCCGGCAGCGTGGACAAAACCGCGATGGATCGCGGGATCGGGGCTTTGCGTTGCCTCCCATGTCGCCGATAGTCGCCCGCCCGCCGCATCAGGGCCACAGAGGGAGCACGCCTGTATGTCCGCCAAGTCTCGCACCGCTCTCGCGATCCAATTCGCCGTCGCCCTCGGCGTCGCCGTCCCATCCCTCGCTGCCACCGGCTCCGTCTCGGCGCAGACCCCGGTCCGCTCGGTCAATGCGGGCACCAACAAGCCGGATGCAGAGCGCCCGTTCAAGGTGACGCCGGTGGCGACCTTCTCGTCGCCCTGGGCGATCGCCGTGCTGCCGGACGGCCGCTTCCTCATCACCGAGAAGCCGGGCCGGCTCTATCTCACGACCCAGCAGGGCACGCGCCACGAAGTCCGCGGCGTGCCGAAGGTGCTGTATGGCGGCCAGAATGGCCTGCTCGACGTGGCGATCTCGCCGCGCTTCGCGACGGACCGCACGGTCTATTTCACCTACGTGGAGCCGACATCCGGCGGCGGCGGGCTGGTGCTCGCCCGGGCCCACCTCGCCGGCAGCGAGAACAGCCTGCGCCTCGCCGACATCACTACGCTGTGGCGGCAGGGGCCGGCCGGCAATGGCGGCCAGCCCGGCGGCATCATCGCATTCTCACCGGACGCGCAGCACCTGTTCCTGACGGTCGGCGACCGCATGCGGCCGGAGACGGCGCAGGACCCCGACCTGCCGCTCGGCAAGGTGCTGCGGCTCAATCTCGACGGCTCCACGCCGGACGACAACCCCAATGCCTCGGCCGGTGGTGTCCGCGCCGAGACGTGGAGCCTGGGGCACCGCAATCCCTATGGCCTCGCCTTCGCACCCGACGGCAGGCTCTGGCTGCACGAGATGGGACCGCGCGGCGGCGACGAGCTGAACCTCATCCTGCCCGGTCGTAACTACGGCTGGCCGATCGTCTCGAACGGCGACAATTACGACGGCACCCCGATCCCCGATCACGACACCCGTCCGGAGTTCGCCGCACCCGCCGTCTACTGGACGCCGGTGATCGCGCCCGCGGGCCTGGTGTTCTATGAGGGCCGGATGTTTCCGGACTGGCGCGGATCGGCGCTGATCGGCGGACTTGCGTCCACGGCCCTCGTCCGCGCCGAGGTGGAGCCGGACGGCTCTGGCCGCGAGGTCAACCGCTGGGATCTCGGCAACCGCATCCGCGACGTCGCGGTCACGCCGGACGGCGCGGTCTGGCTGATCGAGGATTCCGAGGAAGGCCGGCTGCTGCGGCTGACGCCCGGGAAGAGCTGACGCCGCGGCGCCCCGCTTCTCCCGCGCGCTGCTCCGTCGGCCGGACGAACCCGTCCGGCCGCGAGGTGGTCCGGCAGCCGTGCGCTTACGGCCTGCCCTCGGCGGCGAACAGGTACTCGGAGCGGCGCCAGACGTCCTCGGCGACCTTCTGCGCCTCGGCGATCAATTCGCGCTCGTCGAGCTTCTTCAGCTGCTTGTCGGCGACGAGGCATTCGCCGTCGACGAACACGTGGGTCACGTCGCCGCCATTGGCGTTGTAGACGAGGTTCGTCACGATGTTCTGCACGCGCAGCGGGTTCACCCACGAGGTCGTCATGTCGACCAGGATGACGTCGGCCTTCTTGCCCGTCTCCAGCGAGCCGACCTCGTCGAGCAGCCCCAGGCATTTCGCGGCGTCATAGGTCGACATGCGCAGCACGTCCTCGGCATCGCGGATCGCCACGCCGCCGGTCAGCACGCGGGCGATCAGGATGCCGGCGCGCATCACGTTGAACATGTCGTTCGACAGCCAGTCGGAGCCGAGCGCGACGTTCATGCCGGCGTCGTAGATCTTCTTGATCGGCGGATAGTAGCCGCGCTTGCCGCAGAGATAGGCGGTGTGCGACATGCACGCCCCGGTCTCCACCATGATCTCGATGTCCTCGTCGTCCATGTAGACGCAGTGGGCACCGATGAAATCCGGGCCGAGCATGCCGAGATCGCGCAGCAGCGGGATCGACTTCTTGCCCCACAGCTTCAGCATGAACTCGTTCTCGCCCGGCACCGCGCAGAGGTGGGTGTGGAGGCCGACGCCGTATTTGCGGGCGAGCTCGCCGAGGCGGCCCATCGTCTCCGGCCGCAGGCGGTCCGGTCCATCCGGGGCGACGCGGCAGGTGATGCGGCCGTTCGCCTTGCCGTGCCAGTTCTCGAGAAGGTCGATGGCCTCGTCCACGCCCTTCTCGACCAGGCTCTGGTCCCATTCCCGCTCATAGCGGCCGAAGCCGATGCGCGAAGAATCGACCTCGCGGATTTCCGAGGCGACGATGCCGCGCAGGCCGGTCGCCTCGACGATGCGGGCGGATTGCGGCTGGTTCCACCAGCATTCGTTGATGGTGGTGGTGCCGGTCTTCAGCATCTCGATGGCGTGCACCATGCCCGGCAGCAGCATGTCTTCCGGGGTGATGACGTTCTCGTGCATGCCGAGCGCGATGCGGAACGGGCCGCCGAAGGTCGGCACGTCCTCGGTCAGCGCCTTCGAAAGCGCGCCGGCGACGTGGGTGTGGGTGTTGACGAAGCCCGGCAGGATCGCGCGGCCGCGGGCATCAATCACCTCGTCGGCAAGCGCCTTTTCCGTCGCGATGTCGATATCGCCGCCGACCGCCGCGATCCGGTCGCCTTCGATGACGATCGCTCCGTCGGTGACGACATCGGCCTTGCCGCCCTTCATCGTGATCAGATAGCCGCCGTGTATCAAGGGCCGCATCACAGGTCTCCTTCGG
>JAEZMP010000271.1 GCA_023442215.1 Pseudomonadota bacterium | reverse complement strand
GTCCTTCAGCCTGCTTTTCGCCAATGCCTTCCCGCCACCCCCAGACCTGGGACGATAGCAGCTTCGTCAGGTCCTCCGGCAGCCCGAGAGCCTTGCCGACGTCCCGCAGCGCGCCTTTGGCGCGATAGCGGATCACCGTCGCGCACAGGGCCGCGCGGTCTCGACCGTAGGTCTCGTAGACCCACTGGATCACCTCCTCGCGGCGCTCGTGCTCGAAGTCGACATCAATGTCGGGCGGCTCCCGGCGCTCTTCACTGACGAAGCGCTCGAACAGGAGGTCGTTGCGGTCCGGATCGATCGAGGTGATGCCGAGCACGTAGCAGACGGCGGAATTGGCGGCAGAGCCGCGGCCCTGGCACAGGATGTCCTGCGATCGGGCGAAGCGCACGATCGAATGGACCGTGAGGAAGTAGGGGGCGTAGTCGAGTTTCTCGATCAGCCGCAACTCGTGTTCCAAGCTGCTGCGGACCTTCTCCGTGACGCCTTCGGGGTAGCGTTCGCCGGCGCCTTCCCAGGTCAGTTTCTCAAGCGCCTGCTGCGGGGTCAGATCCGGCAGGAGCCTCTCGTCCGGATATTGGTAGCTGAGCTCCTCGAGGGAGAACCGGCAGCGGTCCATAATCTCGACGGTGCGGGCGAGCGCATCCGGGTATCGGCCGAACAGCCGGTGCATCTCCTCTGGCGGCTTCAGGTAGCGATCGGCATGCCGCTCCCGACGGGCGCCGAGCTTTTCGACGGTAACGTTGTGGCGGATCGCGGTGACGACATCCTGCAGGATGCGCCGTCCGGGCTCGTGGAAAAGGACGTCGTTGGTGATGACGGTCGGCACACGGGCCGCGGCTGCGAGCCGGGAGAGCTCCCAGAGGCGCAGCTGGTCATTCGGGCGCCGGCGCAGTGTAAGGGCGAGGTAGGCGCGATCGCCGAAGGCCTCGCGCAGTCTCCGGAGATCACGGGTGCAAGCCTCGTCCGCCCGATCCGGCACCAGGACCGCGATCAGGCCCTCGCCGTACTCGACCAGGTCAGCCCATTCGAGATGGCACCTCCCCTTCCCGGCTCGCTTCTTTCCGAGCGACAGCAGCCGGCAAAGCCGGGCATAGGCGGGCCGGTCCGTGGGATAGACCAGGACGGAGACGTCGCCGGCGAGATCGAGCCGACAGCCGACGACCAGGCGCACGCCCGTGGTTCGTGCCGCCTCGTGGGCTCGGACGATACCGGCGAGCGAGTTGCGGTCGACAATGCCGAGGGCCTCGATACCAAGCGCGGCCGCCGTGGCGAACAGTTCCTCGCACGACGAGGCACCCCGCAGAAAGCTGAAGTGGGAAGAGACCTGCAGTTCGGCGTAACGGCTGCGGTCGGACATGCTCATCCATCCGTCCATACGCCGCCAGTGATACACGAGAACAAAAAAAGAACAATCGCCCGCTGACATTACAGGATAGGGCCATTTACAACAGGATTGGCCCTATATAGAATGATCTTCGGCAAGGGCGCCATGCCCGGCCGCAAAGCAAGGGCTCAGGAGGTCCGGCATGTATTCGCTTTCGCTCTGGCAGAAACCCGATTCCGACGAAACCCGCCTTTATCTGAACGGCACTACCCGCAAGGGTGTCTATCTGAAGCTCGCGAGCACGGGGCGGATCGTGTGGTCCTCGAAGACCAATGACACCCCTGCGAAGTTCCGGACCGGGGACCACTACGGAAAGATCGGCAAGGATGGTGACGCGGCCCACGCTGTGGCCGCGGCGTTCAAAATTCCGCTTGGTGACGACAGCACGGCCGACGATTGGGAACGCGCGCTGGGCCTTGCCCGCGACGGCATCCAGGTCCGGGAAGAGTGAGGTCGGCGATGTTCAGAGTTGTGGTCGAGACCGAGAAGAAGGCAGAGAAGCGGAGCGGCAAGCGAGCGTACCTGGCGCGCCTTTCCGGCGCCGACCGGGAGTTCGCCGCAATTTCGGTGGATGACAAGAACCGGCGCGGCTTCACGATGCGCGGCGGGCCCGGCGACGTGTTCGAAGCGCGCCGCTGGTGGTGGGGCGATGGGCGTGACGCAGGTGGGGTCGTCTGGTTCACCGTTGACAGCGCCGGCAAGATCCACTCGCTGTCTCGCGATCAGGCGATCTCCGCTGCCTCGGCACCCCGCCTCGAGCAGGATACACCGGTGGCAGATGGCCCTATGATCGTCACGAAAGCGGAGCGGTTCGCTCCGGAGCGCGTGTGGTGCTTTCCGGAGAACTTGCGTCGTTTAGCGGAGGGGGAAGAGTGAAAGCCAAGCCGGAGGTCGGTTCGCCCTGCAACGGATGTGGAGTCTGTTGCCAGAGCACAGTGTGCTCTGTGGGATCGAAGGTGCTCGGCCTGGTGGACACCTATGGCGAACGCGCCGCCGGGCCGTGCCCGGCGCTGCGCCCCGACAACGATGGCGGTTACGGCTGCGGGCTCGTGATGCGGCCGAAGGACTTCATCGCCAGCCCGCGCGGCGTCACGCCGCTAAGGGATGCCGTCAAGCTGCTGATCGGCGCCGGCGCCGGTTGTGACGAGGCAGGTGATGAGCCGGATGCGACCTTCGTTCCCAAAGCCGAGCGGCTGCAGCGCGCCTACATCGAGCGGCATGGGATTCCGGCACTTCGCCGTGCCGTTGAGATCGTGGTGATGGGGCGCTGACGCATGTCGGAGGTCGAGTTCTCGCCGCTTCATGACCTGCTTCAGCAAGCGGGCCTGTCTGCCTCGGAATTCCGGGCACTTCTCTCCGATGCCGGACATCTGGTCGATGCTCGGACGCTTCGCCGTTATCTCGCTCCTGTCGGAGCGGCATCCTATCGCGCGCCCCCGCCTTGGCTTCTCGCTGCCGCCAGGGAGCTGATCAACAAGGAAAGCGGCGGCGAGTGGGTTGTGGGTGACGACGAGCTTGGCAGGCGGACGGTCGTTCACACCGTGCCTCCGAGGTTTCTTGCGATCATGGTTGCCCGCGGCATCGTTGGATCGGTGGACTGGTGGGAGGACCCCGGCGAAGACCGAACTGCATGGTCGGATGCGGCCCGCCGTGCCTCTGAGCGGGCCTATGCTTCGTCTCATCGAGCAAAGACCTCCGGCTACAGGCAACTCGCCTGGGACTATCTGCGGGAGCAGCCCTGCGCGAGCGTAAGCGCCCTCGCCTCGGCGGTCGGCGGTTCGGCGGAAGGGTTGCGCAGCTACGTGGCTGAACTGGAGCGTCGCGGATATGTCGAGCGGTCGGTGACGGGCGGAATAACGCTGATCAAGGACACCGGCCCGCGCTCGCCGAGCTGGAGTGTTCACACCGGGGAGTTTCGGGACTGGAACCTCGATCCCGGCATGACGGCCGAGCAGCTCGGAGCCATCGTGAAGTCGTCAGGGCTGCCGCTGAGCGGATGGCTGGAGAAGCAGGGGTTCAGCGGCGGCGGAGCGACGCGACTTCGCCAGATGATTGAGGGCCAGAGGCCCGTGTCCAAGGAGATCGCGCGGGCCGCCGGCTCGTCTTCTTGACATCGGCCGCGGCAGGACCAAAATTGTCGGCGCGCCATAGTGCGCTTCGCAGTCACTGCGATTTCTGAACCGGGGGCCTGGATGCGCAAGCGTCCGGGCTCTTTGTTCATGGGCATGCCCCCCGCCTCAGCCGAAAATGCCGTGCATGAACCAGCGGTGCGAGCCGGTGGCCGGGTCCTCGCCGTCGCCGGCGCGGAAAACCCAGTATCGCTCGCCGGCGTCGTCCTCGATGCGGAAGTAATCCCTGACGGCCGACCGCTCCGGATCGCGCAGCCACCATTCGCCGAAGATCCGCTCTGGGCCGTCGGCACGGCGCACGCGCCGGCGGACACCCCGCCAGGTGAAGAAGGTCGGCGGATGATCCGGCAGCACCGTGAGCGTCTCGATCGGCTCCGGCGGCATGAGCAACCTCGCCGGCCTCGGCCACTCTCCGCCCCACGACGCTCCGGTCTCGGGTGCAAGCGCGGGAACGCGGCCGACGGATCGCTCGGGCACGTCGCTGTCGATCGGCGTGAAGCGGCAGAGCCGGTCCTCGCCCACGCGATTGGCGAGAAGGTCTATCAGGTCGGACACGTCCGGCGCCGGCTCCTCGATGAGCGACGAAACCGACTGTTGCTCCTTCAGCGGCTCGGCGATGACGGCTGTCAGCGTCATCACTTCGATCCCGAAGCCCGGATCGATCTTCTCGATCTGGTCTGTCAGCAAGCGGGTCAGCGCTCTAGCGTCCCGTATGGCCCGCGCGGTGCCGACGCGGATCGCCTGCCGGGAATTGTCGACCCGCTGCAGGATGAGGTCGAGACGGCGGGCACCGAGGCCTCGGCCCTCCAGCTGCAGGCACAGAGCATCGACGAGCCTGGTGATGTAGCGAGCGATCGTCTCCGCGGCGCCGATCGGCTCGCCGAACACCCGGCGGACTTCGACAAGCTCGTCAGGGCGGACCGGTTCGATCGGCTCTGCGACGACGCCGAGGACTTGATCCAGGCGGCGCCCAAGCTCCGGGCCGAACCGCAGCGTCAACGGCGCCCGGGGCTGATCCACGAGTTCACCGATACGCTCGATGCCGAGAGTTCGCAGGCCTCGGATGGTTTCAGGGGCGAGCCGAAGCGCTGCGATCGGCAGCGGTCGCAGCATGGCGAGTTCGGCACCGGCGGGAACGACGGCGGGGGTCAACGTCAGGAACCGCGCCGCGGCGTGGGCCGCTCCCCAGCTGCCGGCGACCACAGCCCGAACCTCCACACCGGAGGCAGCGAACCGGTCCACGAGGGACGCCAGCATGGCGGCCTCGCCACCATGCAGATGATCGGCGCCCGTGGTGTCGATCACCAAGCCGTCCGGAGGATCGACGGCAACCGTGGGCGAGATGCGCTGCAGCGCCCATAGGGCCAGACGCTCCAAGCCTTCCCTGTCGGCCGCCGGATCGGCATCCTGAAGGTGGAGACCAGGAACGAGCGCTTGGGCTTTGGCCGCGGCCATGCCGGCGCGCACGCCGAGGCGGCCAGCCGCGACGTCGACGGCGGTCACGGCCCGGCGGCTGCCACTTCGGCCGACCAGGACCACGGGCACGTCATGAGGCAGCGCCCCAGCGGATTTCCTCCGGAGGCGATCTGTAGGCCACCTCGGAAGGAAGAGCGAGACGACCCTTGTCATCGCAGGCCTCCACTTTGAAATCGGCGGATTCTCCGGCGCGCGCACGGATCAGTTCGAGCAGCCACCTCGGGCGGCCGACACCTGGCACCGGGAGCGGGCCCGAAGGGAGAACGGAGACGCGCCAGCGGGTTGCAGATGCCGTCGGCTGGCCGAAGTCGGCCGCCTCGGCCTGGCGGCGCCAGCGACGGATGGCGATGCCGATCGAACCTCCCTTCTCGGCCGCGAGCTGCAGGCGGCGGGATGCGGTCATCGGCAGGCGGGCGACCTCGGCAACGACGGCGCCGAGCCCGCCATGCCGAAGGCCTTCCTCGAAGCATGCCAGCAATGTGGTGTCGTCGTCGGCCTCCAGATGGATCAACCGGTCGGGCGCAAGCCCCGCCTGGGCGAGCGCCGGTGCGAACAGGTCGACGCGGGTGACGCACCACAGCACCTGGCCGCGGGTTCTCGCCGCGATGCCGGCGGCGAACAGCGCCGCGGCCGCGCCGTCGACGGCGCCGTTGGCACCGCCGGCAACCTCGTGCAGGCTGCCGATCGTGAGCCCGCCACCGGGCAGCCGCCGATCGATCTCCCTGAGGCCGAACGGCAGGACCGAGCGCGCACGCCCTCCCCTGCCCTCGATGCGCTCGATCCGCGCGCGGAGTTCGGCGATGGCGGTATGAGGCGCTCGTTCTGGCATGTCCAGTGGTCGGCTTCGGGTGCTGTTCAACGGCCAACTTGGCCGGTGTGTTCCTTTTTTGTTCTCGTCGCTCCAGAGAGTCAATCGCGCGGAAAGTACGCCGGCGGACGCCGGGAACGCATCCGGAACGGCTATGGTAGGCCGAGCCTTTGATTCGCATTGAAAATCAGGGCAGACGGAATGAGTGCTGCGCATCTGGAAAAGGGAACGACCGGCAGCGCACGGCGATAGAGCGTGGGCATCCGGCCGGCGTGCGGCGGGATAGGCGTGCTGCTGCTGATCATCGCCGGGTCGGGGGCGCAGTTCAT
>JAEZMP010000254.1 GCA_023442215.1 Pseudomonadota bacterium | reverse complement strand
CGCGCTCCATGAACACGATGAAGGCGATCACGACGACGACCAGCACGATGATCGCGAGAATCACCACCGTCGAGATCGCGCCCTGGCGGCCGAGTTCCAGCGTCCCGGCGAGTGCCGTCGGCAAGCCGGCGACGATGCCGGCGAAGATGATCAGCGAGATGCCGTTGCCGATGCCACGCGCGGTGATCTGCTCGCCGAGCCACATCAGGAACATCGTGCCGCCGACCAGCGTCACCGTGGTCGATGCGCGGAAGAACCAGCCGCCCTCGATCACGACGTTCTGCGCCGCCTCGAGGCCGATGGCGATCGAGTAGGCCTGAACCACCGCCAGGATCACCGTCAGGTAACGGGTGTATTGGTTGATGATCTTGCGGCCGCTCTCCCCTTCCTTCTTCAGCGCCTCCAGCGACGGCACGACGGTCGTCAGCAGCTGGATGATGATCGAGGAGGAGATGTACGGCATGATGCCGAGGGCGAAGATCGCCATGCGCCCGACGGCGCCGCCGGCGAACATGTTGAACAGGCCGAGCAGGCCGCGCTGGGCGCCGGAGAAGGCCTGGGCGAGCGCGTCGGGATTGATGCCCGGCAGCGGGATATAGGTGCCGAGGCGATAGACAAGCAGCGCACCCAGCGTGAACCAGATGCGCTTCTTGAGCTCGCTCGCCTTCGAGAAGGCAGCGAAATTCAAGTTCGATGCGAGTTGCTCAGCCGCCGATGCCATGTTCCGCTCCGCTCGCCGCTGTCAGACCCAGGCCGCATGGCGGCGCGCATCAAAACGCGTCCGCATGTTCGAAATCGGGCAACCGTCTTGCGGCGAGCACGCCGGTTCAGGCCCGTTCCAGCCATTCAGGGTCCAAGGGCCACGCGTGCCCTCGATTCGAGGCCGCGATCCTAGTCCAAATCCGTCGTGCGACAATGCCCGCATCGGGTCGCAGGCAATTTTAGGAATGACCTGTCGCCTTTTGGTGACCGGCCGGCAGGCCGATCGACCGGGGTACCCTTCTCGTGACACGACCGCGATCTTGCGACCGCGGTCCCGAAGAGCGTCCAGATACCGGTGGGAGCATTCGCCCGCGTTCGCCGCGATCCGAGAAGCCCCGAAATGCGAAACGCCGACCGAACCCGGCCGGCGCTCGTCATCAGGCTTCCGCGGTCTCGCCGGACTTCAGCGCAACCGAACCGCCCGCCTTCTCGACGGCGGCGATCGCGGCCGCCGAGGCGCCTTCGACCGAGAACTTCACCGCGACGGTGAGCTCGCCGTCGTTCAGGAGGCGAACGCCGTCCTTCACGCGACGCAGCACGCCGGCCGCCTTCAGCGCTTCGGCATCGACAACCACCGACGCATCGAGCCGGCCCGCATCGATCGCCTGCTGGATGCGGCCGACCGAAACGACGTTGTAGCTCTTGCGGAAGATGTTGTTGAAGCCGCGCTTCGGCAGGCGGCGATGCAACGGCATCTGACCACCTTCGAAGCCCTTGATCGACACGCCCGTGCGGGATTTCTGACCCTTCACGCCGCGGCCGGCCGTCTTGCCCTTGCCGGAGCCGATGCCGCGACCGACGCGCATGCGCGCCTTCGTAGCGCCCGGATTATCCCGGATCTCGTTGAGCTTCATGGACGGGACTCCTTCACGCCTCGTCCACGATACGGACGAGGTGGGCGACCTTGGTGATCATGCCGCGCACTGCAGGCGTATCCTGCAGGGTGCGGCGACGGTGCAGCTTGTTCAGGCCGAGACCGACCAGCGTCGCCCGCTGATCGGCCGACCGGCGGATCGGGCTGCCGGTCTGCTCGACCGTGATGGTGTTCTTGGCTTCGGTCATCGGTTCAATCCCGGATCATGCGGGCGCCCGTCCGGGCGCCCTCGGTTCTCGGGCCTGCCTGGCTCACGCCTCGGCGGCCGCATCCGCATCGACGTCGCGGCGACGGGCCTGCAGCGCCGACACCTTGATGCCGCGACGAGCCGCGACGGAACGCGGGCTGTCCTCGTGCTTCAGCGCGGCAAACGTCGCGCGCACCATGTTGTAGGGGTTGGAGGAGCCGAGCGACTTCGCAACGACATCCTGCACGCCCAGCGTCTCGAACACGGCACGCATCGGACCGCCGGCGATGATGCCGGTACCGGCCGGGGCAGCGCGCAGGATCACGCGACCGGCGCCGTGGCGGCCGGCGACATCGTGATGCAGCGTACGTCCCTCGCGCAGCGCAACGCGGATCAGACCGCGCTTGGCCGCTTCGGTCGCCTTGCGGATCGCCTCAGGCACTTCACGCGCCTTGCCATGTCCGAAGCCGACGCGCCCCTTCTGGTCACCGACGACGACGAGCGCAGCGAAGCCGAAACGCCGACCACCCTTGACCACCTTCGCGACGCGATTGATGTGGACGAGCTTGTCGACGAATTCGCTATCGCGCTCTTCCCGTTCCCGCTCTCGAGCCATATTCCATAGTCCTTGATTTCTTCGCGGCCCGGTTTGGCCCAGGGCCCCTCAGCCGGCTGCGGTGTCGTCAGAAATCCAGACCGCCCTCACGGGCGGCCTCGGCGAGCGCCTTGATGCGCCCGTGATAGATGCGCCCGCCGCGATCGAACACGACCTTGCTCACACCCGCAGCCGTCGCGCGCTCGGCGATCAGCTTGCCGACGACCGAAGCCGCCGCTGTATCCGCGCCGGTCTTCAGATCGGAGCGCAGATCCTTCTCGAGCGTGGAGGCCGCAGCCACCGTGACGCCGGCGGCGTCGTCGATGATCTGGGCATAGATGTGCTTCGAGGACCGAAACACGCTGAGCCGCGGCCGACCGTTCGCCGCCGCCTTGAGGGCACGCCGCACGCGGGCGCGGCGACGCTCGTCTGTCGTAAGATGTCTCGCCATCGCTGCCACCCGTTACTTCTTCTTGCCTTCTTTGCGGACGATGAACTCGCCCGCATAGCGCACGCCCTTGCCCTTGTAGGGCTCCGGCTGACGCCACTCGCGAATTTCGGCGGCCACCTGGCCCACCTTCTGCTTGTCGATGCCCGAGATGAGAATCTCGGTCGGCTTCGCGCAGGTGATGGTGATGCCTTCCGGGATCGGGAAGTTCACATCATGGCTGTAGCCGAGCGACAGGTTCAGGCTCTTGCCCTGCACCGCCGCCTTGTAGCCGACACCCGTGATCTCGAGCTTGCGCTCGAAACCCTTGCTGACGCCTACCACCAGGTTCGACACCATCGTCCGCGACATGCCCCAGAGGGACCGAGCCTTCTTGGACTCATCGCGCGGCGTAACCGTGATGCCATCCGCCGTCTGCTCGACCGACACCAGATCGTGAACCACGAAGGCCAGCTGGCCCTTCGGTCCCTTCACCGAAACGGTCTGTCCGTCGACGGTCGCCGTGATTCCACCCGGAACCACGACGGGCTTCTTGCCAATCCGCGACATCGCTCACCTACCCGTTCAATCTCGTTTCACCGGCCGGCGGATCGCGCCAGCCGGCGCCGCATCAGAAGACGCGGCACAGAACCTCGCCGCCGACATTCTGGTCGCGGGCGTCGTGATCGCTCATCACGCCCTTCGGCGTGGACAGGATCGAAACGCCGAGACCGTTGGCGACGCGCGGCAGCGCCTTCACCGAGGCATACACACGCCGGCCGGGCTTCGAGACGCGCTCGATGGTCCGGATGACGGGCTCGCCATCGTAGTACTTCAGCTCGATCTCGAATTCCGAGCGCCCGTCTTCGAAATCGACGGACGTGTAGCCACGGATGTAGCCTTCGGACGCGAGAACGTCCAGCACCCGGCCGCGCAGGCTCGAAGCCGGCGTGGCGACCTTGGACTTGCGCCGCATCTGCGCATTGCGGATGCGGGTCAGCATGTCACCCAAGGGATCGGTCATCGTCATGGGACCGTTCTCCTTACCAGCTCGACTTGACAAGGCCCGGGATCAACCCGAGGCCGCCGAGTTCGCGCAACGCAACGCGCGACATCTTCAACTTGCGATAATACGCCCGGGGCCGCCCGGTCACCTCGCAGCGGTTCCGCACACGCACGAGCGCGGAATTCCGCGGCAGCTCGGCGAGCTTGAGGCGCGCCTGGAACTGCTCTTCGAGCGACAGGGACTCATCGACCGCAGCCGCCTTAAGACGCGCGCGCTTGGCGGCATACTGCTTGGCGAGCTTCGCCCGGCGGTTATTGGTTTCGATAGAGCTCTTCTTAGCCATCGGTCAAACTCCGCTCCGCCCGATCACTGCCGGAACGGGAAATTGAAGGCACGCAGAAGCGCGCGCGCCTCGTCGTCCGTCTTCGCCGTGGTGCAGACGATCACGTCCATGCCCCACACCTGATCGATCTTGTCGTAATCGATCTCCGGGAAGATGATGTGTTCCTTGATGCCCATGGCATAGTTGCCCCGGCCATCGAAGCTCTTCGGGTTCAGGCCGCGGAAGTCGCGGACGCGCGGCAGCGCGATCGTGACCAGGCGGTCCAGGAACTCGTACATCCGGGTGCGGCGCAGCGTCACCTTCGCGCCGATCGGCATGTTCTCGCGAACCTTGAAGCTCGCGATCGACAGCCGGGCCCGGGTGATGACCGGCTTCTGGCCGGCGATCTTCGCCAGGTCGCCGGCGGCGACCGACGCCTTCTTGGAGTCGCCGGTGGACTCGCCGACACCCATGTTCAGAACGATCTTGTCGATCGCCGGAACTTCCATCGGATTCTTGTAGCCGAACTCTTCAATCAGCTTCGGTCGAACAACGTCGACGTAGTGCTTCTTGAGCCGGGCTTCATAAACCGCCTCAGCCATCGATCGTCTCTCCCGAACGCTTCGCAACGCGCACCTTGCGGCCGTCCTCCAGGACCTTGAAGCCGACGCGGGTCGGCTTGCCGTCCTTCGGGTCCGCCAGCGCGACGTTCGAGAGGTGGATCGCGGCTTCCTTGGAGATGATGCCGCCCTCTTCCTTCGCGCTCTGCTTCTGGTGCTTGCGCACCATGTTCACACCACGAACGACCGCCCGGTCTTCCGACGGACGGACTTCGATGACTTCGCCGGTCCGACCCTTGTCACGACCGGCAAGGACGACGACCTTGTCGCCTTTCTTGATCTTTGCGGCCATCACAGCACCTCGGGCGCAAGCGAAATGATCTTCATGTGGTTCTTGGCGCGGAGCTCGCGCGGCACCGGTCCGAAGATACGGGTGCCGACGGGCTCCTTCTGATTGTTGATGAGCACGGCCGCATTGCGGTCGAAGCGGATCACGCTGCCATCCGGACGGCGAATGTCCTTCGCCGTGCGGACGACGACCGCCTTCATCACGTCGCCCTTCTTGACGCGGCCCCGGGGAGACGCTTCCTTGATCGAGACGACGATGATGTCGCCGACCGAAGCGTACTTCCGCTTGGAGCCGCCAAGCACTTTGATGCACATGACACGACGCGCGCCGGAGTTGTCCGCCACATCGAGGTTAGTCTGCATCTGAATCATGACTGGCCGCCTCTATAATCTCTTGTCCCGCGGGGTCATCCCGGCCGCCCGTTGCGGCCGAGAACCTTCCTCGGGCTCAGCCCGCCACCGCTTCACCGGTCGACGCGACCGCGCCGACCACGACCCAACGCTTCAGCTTCGACATCGGCCGACCTTCTTCGATCAGCACCACGTCGCCCACCTTGTAGGTGTTGGCTTCATCGTGAGCCTGGTACTTCTTCGTGCGCCGGACCGTCTTCTTCAGAAGCGGGTGGGTGAAGCGGCGCTCGACCTTCACCACGATGGTCTTGTCGTTCTTGTCGCTGACGACGATGCCCTGAAGCACGCGTTTCGGCATGGTTGCCTCCTCAAGCGCTCAGTTTGTCGCGCAGGATGGTCTGGATCCGCGCGATGTCGCGACGGATAATCCGCACGCGCGCGGTGTTCTCGAGCTGGCCTGTCGCTTTCTGAAAGCGCAGATTGAACTGCTCCTTCTTAAGCTTCGCCAACTCGTCATTCAACTCATCGACGGTCTTCGTCCGAACGTCGCTCGCCTTCATGGCAATCGTCTCCTTGAACCCGAACGACACCGTCACTCGGCGATGCGCTGGACGAAGCGGGTGCGTATCGGGAGCTTCGCGGCACCGAGACGCAGCGCCTCGCGGGCTACCTCCTCGGACACGCCGTCGATCTCGAACACGATCCGGCCCGGCTTCACTTTGGCCGCCCAATACTCGATGGCGCCCTTGCCTTTACCCATGCGGACCTCGGTGGGCTTCGCAGTGACCGGAACATCCGGAAACACGCGGATCCACACGCGGCCCTGACGCTTCATCTCGCGCGTGATCGCGCGGCGCGCCGCCTCGATCTGCCGGGCGGTGACCCGCTCCGGCTCCAGGGCCTTCAGGCCAAACCCGCCGAAGCTGAGCTCGAACCCACCCTTGGCGACGCCGTGGATGCGGCCCTTGAACTGCTTACGGAACTTCGTGCGCTTCGGTTGCAGCATGGTACGTCTCTTATTCCCGCCTGCCTGTCAGGGAAGTCGGCCCTCAGGCCGCCTCGCTCCGGCGGCGTCCACCACCGCTCTCACCGCCGCCTTCGAGCGCGCGGCGCTCGGAAGCCATCGGATCGTGCTCGAGGATCTCACCCTTGAAGATCCACACCTTGACGCCGCACGTGCCGTAGGCCGTGCGAGCCGTCGCCACGCCGTAGTCGACGTCGGCGCGCAGGGTGTGCAGCGGCACGCGACCTTCGCGATACCACTCCATGCGCGCGATTTCGGCGCCGCCGAGACGGCCCGAGCAGTTGATCCGGATGCCCTCGGCTCCGAGGCGCATCGCGGACTGCACGGCCCGCTTCATCGCCCGGCGGAACGCAACGCGGCGCTCCAGCTGCTGGGCGATCGAGGCAGCCACCAGGTTGGCGTCGATCTCGGGCTTGCGCACCTCGACGATGTTGAGGTGGACTTCCGAGTCCGTCATCTCACCGATGCGCTTGCGCAGCTTGTCGATGTCGGCGCCCTTCTTGCCGATCACCACGCCCGGACGGGCGGTGTGGATCGACACGCGGCACTTCTTGTGCGGACGCTCGATGACGATCTTCGAGACGCCGGCCTGCTTCAGCTCCTTGGTCAGAGCCGCGCGGATCTTCAGATCCTCGTGGAGCAGCTGGCCGTACTGGGCGCGGTCGGCGTACCAGCGCGAGTCCCACGTCCGGTTGATGCCCAGGCGCAGACCGATCGGATTGACTTTCTGACCCATCAGGCCGCCTCCTCGACTTCACGGACGACGATGGTGAGGTTCGAGAACGCCTTCTCGATCCGGCCCACCTTGCCGCGACCGCGCGGCGAGAACCGCTTCATCACCAGGCCCTTGCCGACATACGCCTCGGCCACCACCAGGGCGTCCACGTCGAGATCGTGATTGTTCTCGGCGTTGGCGATCGCAGACTCGAGCGTCTTCTTCACGTCGCGAGCGATCCGCTTCTGCGAGAAGGTCAGATCGGCAAGTGCCGCACCGACCTTCTTGCCCCGGATGAGCTGGGCGACAAGATTGAGCTTCTGAGGGGAAACCCGAAGGCTCCGGGCGACAGCTTTCGCCTCGGTGTCCTTGAGCGCCCGCTCGCGCTTCGGCTTACCCATCGTTACTTCCTCTTCGCCTTCTTGTCGGCCGCGTGACCGTAGAAGGTCCGCGTCGGAGCGAACTCACCGAACTTGTGGCCGACCATGTCCTCCTGAACGAGGACCGGAATGTGCTTCTGACCGTTGTAGACCCCGAAGGTGAGGCCCACGAAATGCGGCAGGATCGTCGACCGGCGCGACCAAATCTTGATCACCTCAGCCCGGCCGGCGGAACGCGCCTTGTCGGCCTTCTTGAGGAGATACCCGTCGATGAACGGGCCTTTCCAGACGGAACGAGACACGGCTGAGCCCCTTACTTCTTGGCGTGGCGGCTGCGGACGATGAACTTGTCCGTGGCCTTGTTGCGCCGGGTCTTCTTACCCTTGGTCGGCTTGCCCCACGGGCTCACCGGATGACGGCCACCCGAGGTGCGGCCTTCACCACCGCCGTGCGGATGGTCGACCGGGTTCATGGTGACGCCGCGATTGTGCGGACGGCGGCCGAGCCAGCGCGAGCGGCCCGCCTTGCCGAGATTGATGTTGGCGTGGTCCGGGTTCGACACCGCGCCGACGGTCGCGAAGCAGGTGCCGAGAACGCGGCGCTGCTCGCCCGAATTCAGGCGCAGGATCGTGTAGCCCTGGTCACGGCCGACGATCTGGGCGTAGGTGCCCGCCGAGCGCGCGATCTGGCCACCCTTGCCGGGCTTCAGCTCGACATTGTGGACGATCGTGCCGACCGGCATGGAACCGAGCGGCATCGCGTTGCCCGGCTTCACGTCGACCGCGGCGCCGGAGACCACGCCATCGCCGACAGCCAGACGCTGCGGAGCGATGATGTAGGCCAGCTCGCCGTCCTCGTACTTGATCAGCGCGATGAACGACGACCGGTTCGGATCGTACTCGAGACGCTCGACGATCGCCGGCACGTCGATCTTGCGACGCTTGAAGTCGACGACGCGATAGGTGCGCTTGTGTCCACCGCCGCGGAACCGGACGGTGACGCGACCGTTGTTGTTGCGACCGCCCTTCGAGGACAGGCCCTCGGTCAGGGTCTTGACCGGCGCGCCCTTCCAGAGGTCGGACCGATCGACGATGACCAGCTGGCGCTGGCCCGGCGTCGTCGGCTTGAAATGCTTCAGTGCCATGGCGTCCGACCTCGACTCACAGGCCCGTGGTGACGTCGATCGACTGGCCCTCGGCCAGCGTCACGATCGCCTTCTTGACGTCGGACTGCTGCCCGACGACACCACGGAACCGCTTAACCTTGCCCTTGCGGACGAGCGTGTTCACGGCCGTCACCTTCACGCCGAACAGCGCTTCCACGGCGGCCTTGATCTCCGGCTTGGTGGCGGTTTTGGCCACCTTGAAGACGACCTTGTTCTGCTCGGAGAGCACGGTCGCCTTTTCAGTGATCACCGGAGCGACGATCACGTCGTAGTGCTTCAGGTTCGTCATTTGAACCGCTCCTCGAGGCTCTCGATGGCGGAACGGGTCAGAACCAGCGTGTCGCGCCGCAGGATGTCGTAGACGTTGATGCCCTGGACCGGCAGCACGTCGACATAGTGCAGGTTCTGCGCCGCGAGCTTGAAGTTCGCGTCGATCTCGGCGCCGCCGATCACGAGCACGTCGCTGAAGCCCAGCGCGCCAAGCTTGGCCTGAAGCGCCTTGGTCTTCGGCTCCGCCGCGGTGGCGTCGTCGACGATCACCAGGCTCTCGGACTTCAGCTTCGCCGACAGGGCGTGCCGCAGGCCGAGCGCACGGAACTGCTTCGGCAGGTCGTGGGCGTGGGAACGCACCACCGGACCGAAGGCCTTGCCGCCGCCGCGGAACTGCGGGGCGCTCGCGGCACCGTGACGGGCACGGCCGGTGCCCTTCTGCTTGTACATCTTCTTGCCCGTCCGAGCGATCTCGGACCGGTCCTTGGTCTTGTGCGTGCCGGCCTGGCGCTTGGCAAGCTGCCAGCGCACGACGCGGTGCAGGATGTCCGCCCGCGGCTCAAGCCCGAAGATCTCGTCGGAGACCGTGATCGAGCCGGCCTCGGCGCCGTCGAGCGTCTTGACCTGGAGTTCCATCACTCGTTCCCCTTCTCGACCGGAGCCTCGGCAGCCGCCTCGGGAGCAGCGTCACGCACCCGGAACGAACCCGGCATGGGCACGTCCTTCGGCGCAGCGCGCTTCACGGCGTCGCGCACCAGAATGGTGCCGCCCTTGGAACCCGGCACGGCGCCTTCCACCAGGATCAGCCCGCGGGCCGGGTCCGTGGAGACGATGCGCAGGTTCTGGGTGGTGACGCGCACCTGACCCATGTGGCCGGCCATCTTCTTGCCCTTGAAGACCTTGCCCGGATCCTGGCGCTGGCCGGTCGAGCCGTGGCTACGGTGCGTGACCGAGTTGCCGTGGCTGGCGCGGCCGCCGCCGAAATTGTGGCGCTTCATGACGCCCGCGAAGCCCTTACCGATGGACGTTCCCGTCACATCGACGAACTGGCCGGCGATGAAGTGGTCCGCGGTGATCTCGGCGCCGACTTCGATCAGGTTCTCGGGGGAAACCCGGAACTCGACGATCTGGCGCTTCGGCTCCACCTGGGCCTTGGCAAAATGGCCGCGCATGGCCTTCGACGTATTCTTCGGCTTCGCATGACCGGCACCGAGCTGAAGGGCGGTATAACCATCCTTCTCCGCCGTGCGGTGAGACACCACCTGGCAGTTCTCGACGCGCAGCACGGTCACGGGCACGTGCTCACCGGCGTCGTTATAGACGCGGGTCATGCCGACCTTCTGAGCGATCAACCCTGAGCGCATTGGATCAGGCCTCTCTTCGTCCCACAGCGTTACAGCTTGATCTCGACGTCGACACCCGCCGCCAGATCGAGCTTCATAAGAGCGTCGACGGTCTGCGGGGTCGGGTCGATGATGTCGAGCAGCCGCTTGTGGGTGCGGATCTCGAATTGCTCACGGCTCTTCTTGTCGACGTGCGGAGAGCGGTTCACCGTGAACTTCTCGATGCGGGTCGGCAGCGGCACGGGGCCACGAACCTGCGCACCGGTGCGCTTCGCGGTATTGACGATCTCGCGGGTCGACGCGTCGAGCACGCGATGGTCGAACGCCTTCAGGCGAATCCGAATGTTCTGACCGTTCATGGATGCGCCCTCGATTCAGCGCTTACGTCCGGAATTACGAAGATGTGCCCGCCCCTTGAGACGGGCACATCGGACTAGGGCTTAGGTGAGCCGAAGCTCACTTGATGATCTTGGCGACGACGCCGGCGCCGACGGTGCGGCCGCCTTCACGGATGGCGAAGCGCAGGCGCTCTTCCATCGCGATCGGGACGATGAGGGTGACCTTCACCTTCACGTTGTCGCCC
>JAEZMP010000217.1 GCA_023442215.1 Pseudomonadota bacterium | reverse complement strand
CTGCTGGGGCTGATGTCGTCGACGTGGCTGCGCGAGGGCCTGCGGCGGTTCTCGCGGCGCTGAGGTGCCACAAGGCTCGTCACAGGCGCCGCCGGGCGGATCAGGGGGGCGAACCCGGCCCGGCGGGCCCGGACGGGCGGCGGATCCGGCGGTATCCCGGTCGGGATCGGATCGATCCCGCGGAACACGTTCGGATCAGGCGCCGCCGTCGAGAGCGCGTTCTCGTCGTTCAGATCGGTTCGATCTGAACGGGATATGCTCTAGCCATCGATGGAGCGGCGCACCTCGCCGGGGTCGAGCCCGATATCGCGCACGAGGTGCTCGCTGGTCTCCATCAGCCGGCGCAGGTCGCGCCGGTGCCGGGCCTCGTCGAGGCGGGCACGGCGCCCGGTGCGGTAGGCACGGATCGCCGCTGCGAGGCCGCTCTCGCGGCCGTTGCGCAGGAGGGCGGCCCCATGCAGACTGGCATTCTCGCTGGTCATGGAAGCCTCCTGTTCATTCGTTTCCAGGGTGGCGTTATCCGCCCCTTGAGGCGACTACTCAATCGATTACTTTGTTCCGTGACCGTGCGTTAAACTCATGTGAAGTTCTGTGCGAGGACCGATGCGGCTCCCCTCCCTTACTGCCCTCAGGACGTTCGAGACCGCGGCGCGGCTCGGCGGGGTGACGCGCGCGGCGGAGGAGCTGAACGTCACCCAGAGCGCCGTCAGCCGGCAGATCCGGCTGCTGGAACAGGAGCTCGGCGTATCGCTGTTCCGCCGGGTGCATCGCGGCGTGGTGCTTTCGGCGGAGGGCGAACGCCTCGCCGCAACCCTGCACGACGCCTTCAACCGCATCGCCGAGGGCGTCGACCGCCTGCAGCGCGATCCGTGGACGCTGAAGATCCGCGTGCCGCCGACCTTCGGCGTGCGCTGGCTGTGGCCGCGGCTGCGGCAGTTCGAGGCCGCGCACCCCAAGGTGACCGCCGAGGTTTCCATGCTGTGGGCCTGTACCGATCCCGGCGACGGCGGCTTCGACCTCGGCGTGCGGCTGCGCGCGGGCGCGTGGCCGGCGGAGAACCTGACGGAACTGTTCGAGGAGCGGCTGGCGCCGGTGTGCTCGCCGGCCTTCATCGCCGGCCGCAAGGCACCGGCGAGCGGCACGGATTTCGAGCGCTATCCGCTGCTGCACTGCTCGAACCACCACGACTGGCGGCTGTGGTCGCGCAACTGGTCCGGCGGGCCGTTCGATTGCGAGCACGGCGAGACCTTCGACACGCTGGACTTCGCACTTCGCGCGGCCGAGGCCGGGCGCGGCGTGGCCGTCACCGATCTGGCGATGGCAGAAGACGACATCGCGGCCGGGCGGCTGCAGGTTCTGGTGCCCGAGACGGTATCGAACGGCCACGTCTATTATCTGGTCTCGCCCGATCCCCATACCGAACGCCCGGCGGTGCGGCTGTTCCGGAAGTGGATCGTGGCGCAGGCCGACGAGACGCGCGCCTCCGGCCGTGCGGCCGACCGGCGCGACGCCGCCGAGGCGCGCGCCGGAGCCGCAAGCGCCGGCGACTGACGCCCCAAGGCCCCTCGCCGCGACGCAGCCGGAGACGGCGCAGAACGGGCGGGGTGGGAAAAGGGCGGCGATGAAGGCGGAGGCGGATTGCGGGCGTTCAGTCGTCCACGCGGCCGCGCAGGTTCTTGATGCGGCCGCGCTGCGACTTGGCGTCGAGCCGGCGCACCTTGGAGGCGAGCGTCGGCCGCGTCGCCCGGCGTTTCACCGGCGGCACCGCCGCCTCGCGGATCAGCTCGACCAGACGGTCGACCGCGTCCTGCCGGTTGCGCTCCTGGGTGCGGTGGCGATCGGCGGTGATGACGATCACGCCCTCCGCCGTGAGCCGCTTGCCGGCGAGCTTCTGCAGACGGATCGACACCGCATCCGGCAGCGAGCGCGAGCGGCGGGCATCGAACCGCAACTGCACCGCCGTCGACACCTTGTTGACGTTCTGCCCGCCCGGACCGGAGGCGCGGATGAACGTTTCCTCGATCTCGGACGGATCGAGGACGATGGTGCCGGTGACGGGGATCGGATCGCGCGCGGCCACGGCTCGGCTCCCGCCGTCAGACCGCGGACTTCTCGCGGATGACGTAGAGCTTGCGGATCGGCTCCAGCGTCTCCCACGTGCCCTGGAAGCCCGAGGGGATGAAGAAATGGTCGCCGGGTCCGTAGGTCTCGCTGGCGCCGTCCGCGGCGGTGAGCCGGACGCGGCCTTCGAGGATCACGCAGACCTCGTCCTCGGTGTAGCTCACCGGCATCGAGGTGACGTCCGACACCCAGTAGCCGACGCTGAGTTCGCCCGCGGGATCGGTATAGAGATTGTCCGCCTCGGTCGGCTTGCCGTCGCCGATCTTCAGCGAGGACGACAGCCGCAGGGAATGGACGGCGGGCGTGGCGATATCGGCCATGAAACGGGTCTCCGGAGCGTTGGTGTCGGCGGCAAGCTTAAGCGATCCGGCCGCAGGGCGCGATCCGGCTCGCAGGGTGGCGTCAGATATCCGACCATTCGTAGCCGCGCACGTCCTCGCCGAAGCTCGCGGCGAGGAGATAGCGCGCGAGGCGGCGTTCGTTGAACAGCTTGCGGTAGCGGTCGCGGCCGGAGTGGCCGATCTCGCGCCACGAGCCGTCTGCGATGATCGCGGTCAGCCGCTGGGCGAGATCGGCGGCGGAGGAGAAGAACACCGCGTCGTCCTCGCCGAGGAAGCGCTGGTAGCCGATGGAGCGCGGCAGGCAGACGCAGAGTCCCGAGCCGAACAATTGCGCGATGCGGTCGGAGGAATAGAACGGCACGTCGTTATATTTCGACCAGTTGAGCGCGCATTTCGCGGCGGCGAGCGCCTCGAAATAGGCCCGGCCGAGCAGGCGGCGCTTGGACGCGCCGTGGCCGATGATGCGCACCTTGGGCGCGCGCCGCGTCACCTCCTCCAGGAAGGCCCATTGCGACGCCCCGGGGCCGTAGCTCGACACGTACATCAGATCGGCCGACTTCTCCTCGACGGCAAAGGCATCGATGTCCTCCATCGAGGAATCGGTCGGGTTCGGGATGTAGGACGCTTTCACGCCCGCGGCCCGCAGCCGCGCCAGCGGCTCGCCGCCGGTGGTGACGAACGAGGCATCGACCCGGGAGCCGCGCGACACCATGCGCTTCATGACGTGGCCGTCGATCAGCGCGTCGCAGTCGACATTGACGATGCGGCAGCCGGGCGAGACCTTGCGGATGG
>JAEZMP010000190.1 GCA_023442215.1 Pseudomonadota bacterium | reverse complement strand
GCACGCAGCAAGGCCACTGATGCGTCCACGTCTGTCGCGATGGTATCAGCCACGAAGCCGATCGCGGGGGTGGCTAAGCTTTGCGTGTCGTCCAAGGTGTAGCCGTGGGCTAGGAGCGCCCTGACCGCCGATCCCATATCGGCGCGCAAGGTCGGATCTTGAACGCGCTCGGTCAGCATGTACGCCATCATTCGCAGCACGCCGGCGTTTGACCCTGGCCTCCTTGACAGCTGAAGCTGGAGATGAACCCACGGCGCCAGGGGAATCCCGGGGTCATCCTCAAGCCGAACCGCCATGGCACCGGCGACGTGGGGAAGGGCGGCGACGGCGGGGGCCACTTCCGCGCCGATCGTTTTTGCGAAGGCATCGATGTCGTCGGTGGTCGTCGGCAGTTCGGCCGCCATTCGTGCGGCGATGCTGCGGATCACCGGATCGCAGTCCGCGCGGCCCAAGAGGTTGCTGACCGCGGTCCAGAACCGATTGTGATCGGCGTCTTCAGCCCAGAGTGACTGAAGCAGAAAGCCCATGGCGGGGGCTAGGACGAGACCAAGCCCTTCCGCCTTGGGGAAGGTTGCGCTGCCGTCAACGACGCCATCAGGGTCGAGGAACACGCGGCTGGCGACGTAGTCAAACAGAAGATGGTGCCGGAATTGGACCGATCGCTCGCCGTTGGTGACGACCAGCACGCCCTCGCCGGTCAAGGTGTCCAGGATGGCGGGGTTGGCGGCGGCCACCTTAACCCGCTGAGCCCTCAAGGTGCGGTTGGCGACCATGTCCTCGACGACCGAACGCAGGCAAACCTCGGCTGCGACCCCGTGGTCCCGCACGCGGCGGTCCCAATAGAGGTTCAGCAGCGCGATCTGGGAGTCGATGGCCCAGAAGTCCTGGCTGACGGTGCCGGTCGCGACCAGGTCGGCGAGAAGGCGGGTGTTGAACGGCACCATGGCCAGCTCCCGCAGCTTGGCGGTGCTGTTCTGGAGCACGTTCGCCAGCCGCGGCGCCCTGGCGAGCAATTCGGCGAATTCGCTCTCGGACCAGGGCGGCACCTGAACGTGCCGCACGTTGGCGAACCCGTCACCTTGGAGGGCTCTGTCAGGGGGTGTTCCCCTGAAGAGGCTTCGGAAATTCTGTCCCAGCCGCAGATCGAACGTCCGAATGGAGGCGATCGCGGTCCATCGCCCGCCCAGTTCGACGACGGACTCGACGAGCCGCTTGAGCGCCGCCTCGCCCGATCCGCCGCGACTCGCGTCCAGCGCGTCGATCAAGAGGAAGGCGGGTTCCGGCCCGTCCCACGCACCCAGCACCGCCGGCAGATCATGCTCCAGACCGAGGGCGCGAGACAGGCCTTCCAGCGACTCAACCGAGAACCGGTCGACCGCCATCTGGACCACGTCGTTGCCCTTCGCTCGAAGGGCACGCCCGAGGGCGTTGATCACCGCGCTTTTGCCAGCGCCGGGCTCACCGATCAGCAACAGGTCACCGCTGAGTGCCGCCGCATTGACCGCAGCCTGGCAGTGGCGAGCAATGCCGACGGGCATACCCGTCCCGGCTTCAACGACCTCCAAACCGGCTAAGGACTGTTCGGTTTGCAGCGAGTAGGCCGTAAGCGCTGCGATATCTTTGCGATAGTCGGGCCGAGCCGCGAGCGGGGCGCCGCGGGCCATCAGGTCGGTGCGGAGTGCGTGAAGAGTTCGGCCGCTGCGCGCAGCCATCAGGTCTCCTGCGACCCGCTCCAGCAAGTTGATAACCGTCGGAGCGTCCGCCGGCGCCTTCAGGACTGACCCCAAGGCAGCGGCCCAAGCGGTTCGGTCGGAACCTTCAGGGTCGATCGTATAGACGTAGGTGAGGCGCGAAATCGAAAGCAGGACGTCTTCAGTCAGCGGTTCGCCCGGCGCGGCGATGGCCCAGGCGAGGCGGACGCAGGTGTCGAACTGCGCGAGCGCCTTGGTCTCGCCAGCCGTGAGCACCGGTGCGCCGGGCTGCCGTCGGGCCTCCAGGCCCTTCGCCAGGTTGACGCGGGTGGTCGCCGGCGAGCCGGGCCCGACAGCGATCAGCAATCGGTCTTTGGACGGGTCGAGCGGCCGGTTCCATCCGAGGTCGCCTGTACCATCACGGCAGAGCCGGAACTGACGCACGATCTGATCGACCGTCTTTCCGAACTCACTTTCGAGGATCTCGGACAGAGAGAGGGTGTTCTTGGCTTGGGCACAAATGACACCGCCGTCGCTCGTCGCGGCGAAGGTGTCGTCCAGGGGCGCCTCGGTTTCCATGCGAATGCTGGTGACGATGGCACTGCCGAGTTGAAGGCGCGGGTCGATCAGCGTCTCAGTCAGCATCCAGAGCCCGAACAGCCCACCAAGGCTCTGCTGGAAGTTCACGCCGGACGCAGTCGCGTTGCCGCCGCCGGTCGCAAGCATTCGCGGCGCTTTCACCTTGGGCGTGGATGGTCTGGTTTTCGACATTGGCGATGAATGTAGAGAGATTTCCTCGGTATCGGAACAGCCAAGTTCCACAAGCCCGCGCTTTTTACCGTTCGCCAATGGCGCGCCGTCTTTGTGGAAGCTCGGTCTTTCCCTACGGAAGCGAAGATTCAGGTTAGAGCGGCGTTCGACTCCCCCTAGGGAGTGACACCCCGTCCGACAACGGACGTTCCCCACCGGCGAGATGTGTCAGCTCAGAACGCCACGTCGGCTAACCACAACGGCCGGTCTTGACTCGTCTGACGCCAAAAGCCGCCATTCCGGATACGGCCCCCGGCTTTGACCTCGGGCGAAGCCGAATGAATGGCAGGTTTCGGGTGCCGACCGCAGCGCGTCGAACGGCGACAATGGGGGCGAAAGCGGTCGTTCGCCGGGCCAGCGTGGACCGTTAGCTTGCGCCAGTCTCCAGAGGCGCTCGGACAACCGCACACTTACCCAGGGACGTTGCGGCCCATGATCGAGCCTTGCCGGGCACGCCCAGATGCGCACATAAATGTCGAGCGCTGGGGACGGGTCCAATGGCAACACGGCAAGAGATAGAGGGCTATGTCGCCGAACCTAATGAGACCATGACGGTCGAGCATAAGAGTTGGCTAGACCTTTCCGACGAGACGGACAAGGCGAAGCTCGCTAAGGCTGCGATGGCTCTCGCAAATTCCGGGGGCGGAGCAATCGTCATCGGCTTCCGAGAGGATAACCAAGCGGGGCGCGAACTTCTCAGTGAGGCAAGACCTGCAAAGATCCAACGCTACGGGGCCGATGCCGTGAACGCTGCAATCGCGCGGTATGCCAAGCCGCCATTCCACTGCGACGTTCACCACGCTGCGCATCCGGTTACCGGCAATGAACATGCGGTCATCATGGTGCCCGGGGACCATCGAACGCCGATCATGACGATTCGGGACTGTGATCGAGTTGTTAGTCAGAACAGGGTTTACGTCCGCAAGCCGGGCCCCAAAAGCGAGGACGCTCGAACGCCGGAGGAATGGTCGCAGGTCTTGGATGGATGCTTGCGGGCCCGCCGCAATGACCTGCTGGATGCGTTCAGGGTCATCATGGCGGGATCGGCTGGGGATGCCGCGCAGCCTAGTCATGCCGATGACCCACTCATTACCTTTATCGCTCAAGCCGAGGATCGCTGGGCAGCGCTGGTCGCAAATCAGCCCGCTGATGCAGCCACACGTTTTCCTCGGGGCGGATACGACATCGCCATCGCGATCGAGGGCGATTTGGAACGCCCCGGGCTGCCAGAATTACTTCGGAAGATAAATGCGGCTCACAACGTCAAGCTTACAGGCTGGCCTACCTTTCTAGTACTCACCCGTCAACCGCTTGATCCTCATCCAGTCGAGGGTGCGATTGAGACTTGGTTGGGATTTGACGCGCGCGAAGGTCGGCCCTTAGACGATCCAGGTCACAAAGATTTTTGGTGGATTGCTCCGGAGGGCCTTCTCTACATGAAGCGGGGCTTTCAGGAAGATGGTCTTGACCGCCAGGCACCTGGGACGGTCTTTGACTATGGTCTTCCTATCTGGCGCACGGCTGAGGCGCTTCTCTTTGCAAGGAGGCTGGGAGCGGAGCTCGGGAATGCGACCCGACTCCGTTTCATGTTCCGTTGGTATGGTTTATCAAACAGACGCCTCGTGTCGATCGATGGTCGTCGCATACTTGGCGATGACCGGACATGCCGCGGGGTAAGCGAAGTCCGGGTGGAGGGATCCGCAACAGTCCAGCAGATCGATGATAATCTAGCTGAGGTGCTTTTCCCCGTCCTCGGGCGGCTCTATGAAATGTTTGACTTTTTCCCGCTGTCGCAACGCGGTGTCGCCGAAGAAATCATGCGTTTGAGAGAGCGTCGGTTTTAAGGCTCGGCGTACGTCGCTCAGCTCCGTACCGGACTGCCGGCGTTTTCTTCGCTACCTGAGATAGCCCCCAATTCTCCACCGGAGGTCGGCATCTGGCCTTAACAGGCGGCCTCCCATCAACTGGCCGGAAGCGCCTTCAATTGGCTCAACGCAGTCCCGCGCCACTTCCGGGTGTTCCGGTCCTGCCTGAAAGCCGATGCCGTCGCTCCATCAATGCCCCTTGCAGCAGCGGCGTTGATTCCGGCTTGCCAGGCTCCTTCGCACAACGGTTGCTTGGGGATCGGCATCAGAACGGCTGCTTTCTGCACAGCTGCAGTCAAGACCAGCCGAGCAGATCACCGTGGAACTGATCTGGCGCTGGCGCTTATTCTAAGGCGTGTCGGGAGCCAACTACCTGAAATCCCGCGCCCTGACCCTGATCTCGTCGATGTGCTCATAGGGATCGATGATGTTCCGGCTACGGAGCGTCGGCGCGCTGCCGCGGGGGTCGGCCGCCGGCGAGCCGTGATGAAACTCGTCGCCGCGCCCATGCGGTAACGGAAATGCCTCGTCGCGCGCACCGACGCTTGCAAGCTCGGCCGAGAGATCTCGGAATCGGTGGGCGACCAGGTGCACCACCTCCCCTTCCCGCTGGACGCGACCGTGAACCGCGATCATGCCGGCGCCGAGCACGATCCTCCGGTGAGCCTCGAACACCTTCTGCCAGACCACGAGGTTGGCGACGCCGGTCTCGTCCTCGATCGTGATGAACATCACGCCCTTGGCGCTGCCCGGCCGCTGGCGCACCAGGATAAGGCCAGCGACCTCGGTCCAGCGTCGATCGCGCATCGCCATGGCCTCGGCACAGCTGACGATCCGCCGGCGCTGCAGGTCGGATCGGAGGAACGCGACGGGATGCCGGCGCAGCGACAGGCCGGTGTGACCGTAGTCTTCGACCACCTCGGCGCCGGCGGTCATCGGGCGCAGTTGCGCTGCGGGTTCGATCTGCTCTGCGACGGGGCCTTCCTCCTTCGCGGCCGCGGCCGCGAAGAGGGGCAGCGGCTCGTCCCGCAGCGCGCGGATTGCCCAGAGCGCCTCGCGGCGAGCGATGCCAAGCGCGGGCCGGAAGGCATCGGCTTCGGCGAGCTCGACGAGCGCGGCCGTCGGTATGCCGGCGCGGCGCCAGAGATCGTCGACGGAGGCAAACGGCTGGTCGGCCCGGGCGGCGACCAGGCGCCCCGCGGCTGCGTTGGCGAGCCCCTTGACCATGCGCAGGCCGAGACGAACCGCGAAGCGGTCTTCGGCGGCGTCGATCTCCTCGAGGGTGCAGTCCCAACGACTGGCGTTGACGCAGACCGGCCGGACCTCGACACCGTGGTCGCGCGCGTCACGGACGATCTGGGCCGGCGCATAGAACCCCATGGGCTGGGCATTGAGGAGGGCCGCGCAGAACACGTCCGGGTGCCAGCATTTCATCCAGGCGCTGGCATAGGCGATCAGGGCGAACGACGCGGCGTGCGATTCCGGGAAGCCGTAGCTCCCGAACCCCTCGAGCTGGCGAAAGGTGCGCTCGGCGAACTCGCGTTCGTAGCCGTTGGCGATCATGCCGCTGATCAGTTTCTCGCCGAACTTCGACACGCCGCCGGTGTGCTTGAAGGTCGCCATGGCGCGGCGGAGCTGGTCGGCCTCGCCCGGGCTGAAGCCGGCGCATTCGATCGCAACGCGCATGGCCTGTTCCTGGAACAGCGGCACGCCAAGCGTCTTGCCGAGCACTGCCTCGAGCTCCGGCTTCGGAAACACGACGTCTTCCTTGCCCTCCCGCCGGCGAAGATATGGATGCACCATGTCGCCCTGGATCGGTCCCGGCCGCACGATCGCGACCTCGATGACCAGGTCGTAGAAGGTTCTCGGCCGGATCCTCGGCAGCATGGCCATCTGCGCCCGGGATTCGATCTGGAAGGTGCCGAGCGTATCGGCCTTCCGGATCATGGCGTAGGTCCGCGGGTCCTCGGCCGGGATGGTGGCGAGGTCTAGCCGGACGTCCTTGTGCTCGGCGAGGAGATCAAACGCTCGACGCATGCAGCTGAGCATCCCGAGCGCGAGCACGTCGACCTTCATGAACTTCAGGACGTCGATGTCGTCCTTGTCCCATTCGATGACCTGGCGGTCGACCATGGCGGCCGGCTCGATCGGCACGAGCTCGTCGAGGCGGTCATGGGTCAGCACGAAACCGCCCGGGTGCTGGCTGAGGTGGCGCGGCGTGCCGACGAGCTGCTCGGCCAACTCGAGGGCCAGGCGCAGCCGGCGATCTGCGAGGTTGAGATTGAGTCCTTCAGCCTGCTTTTCGCCAACGCCTTCTCGCCAACCCCAGACCTGGGACGATAGCAGCTTCGTGAGGTCCTCCGGCAGACCGAGAGCCTTGCCGACGTCGCGCAGCGCGCCCTTGGCGCGATAGCGGATCACCGTCGCGCAGAGCGCGGCACGATCTCGACCGTAGGTCTCGTAGACCCACTGGA
>JAEZMP010000152.1 GCA_023442215.1 Pseudomonadota bacterium | reverse complement strand
TCGCGCCAGTCGAGTTCGCCGGCGGAGATCCGGTCGAGCTGCTCTTCGAGGCTCGCCGTGAAGTCGTATTCCACATAGCGCTCGAAGAACGAGGAGAGGAACGCGATGACGAGGCGTCCCTTGTCCTCCGGCACCAGCCGCTTGCGGTCGAGGCGGACATATTCGCGGTCGCGCAGCACCGACAACGTCGCCGAGTAGGTGGAAGGCCGGCCGATGCCGAGTTCTTCCATCTTCTTGATGAGCGTCGCTTCGGTGTAGCGCGGCGGCGGCTCGGTGAAGTGCTGGCTGGTGTTGACGTCCTTGCGCGTCAGCGGGTCGCCGGATGCCATGGCGGGCAGGCGGCGGGCCTCCTCGTCCTCCTCGTCGTCGCGGCCTTCCTGGTAGAGCGTCAGGAAGCCGTCGAAGCGGACGACGGAACCGGTCGCGCGCAGTTCGGCCCGGCGTTCGCCGGCATCGGCGAGGATGTCGACCGTGGTGCGCTCGATCTCGGCGGATTCCATCTGGCTCGCGACGGTGCGCTTCCAGATCAGCTCATAGAGCTTGGCCTGCTCGGGATCGAGGATGCGGGCGAGGTCGGACGGATGGCGAGAGACGTCCGTAGGCCGGATAGCCTCGTGCGCCTCCTGCGCGTTCTTGGCCTTCGTGACGTATTTCCGCGGCGCCTGCGGCACGTAGCGCGGCCCGTGGAGCTTGTCGATCTCGGAGCGGATCGCGGCGACGGCCTCCGGCGCGACGTCGACGCCGTCGGTTCGCATATAGGTGATGATGCCGGCGGTCTCGCCGCCGATGTCGACACCCTCGTAGAGCCGCTGGGCGATCTGCATGGTCCGCGCCGGCGGCAGGCCGAGCTTGCGCGAGGCCTCCTGCTGCAACGTGGAGGTTGTAAACGGCGGGTAGGGGTTGCGGCGCGTCGGCTTCGATTCGACCGAGGTCACCGACAGGCGCGCCGCGCCGAGCACCTCGGCGATCGCGCGGGCTTCGTCGGCCGTCTTGACGTCGAGGCGGCCGATCTTCCTGCCGTCGATCGAGGCGAGGCGGGCTTCAAACACCTCGCCCTTCGGCGTCGCGAGGCTGACCAGGATCGACCAATATTCCTGGGTGACGAAGGTCTCGATCTCGAGTTCGCGGTCGCAGACGAGGCGCAGTGCCACCGACTGCACGCGGCCTGCCGACCGGGCGCCGGGAAGCTTGCGCCACAGCACCGGGGACAGCGTGAAACCGACCAGATAATCGAGCGCACGACGCGCCAGGTAGGCATCGACCAGCGGCGCATCGATCTGGCGCGGATTGGCCATCGCCGCCAGCACGGACGATTTGGTGATCGCGTTGAACACCACCCGCTCGACCGGCTGCGACTTCAGCGCCTTCTTGTCGCGCAGCACCTGCAACACGTGCCAGGAAATCGCCTCGCCTTCGCGGTCGGGGTCGGTCGCGAGGATCAGCCGGTCGGCATCCTTCACGGCCTTCGCGATGTCCGAAAGTCGCTTCTGCGCCTTGGCGTCGACTTCCCAGCTCATGGAGAAGTCTTCGTCGGGCAGCACAGAGCCGTCCTTGGCCGGAAGATCGCGGACATGGCCGTAGGACGCCAGGACGTGATAGTCCGGGCCGAGATATTTGTTGATGGTCTTCGCCTTTGCAGGCGATTCCACGATGACGACGTGCATCGTAACCTTGCGAATTCCAACCGAACCGGATCAGCGGAGGCAGGCCGGCTCTCACCGCTGACTGCGAGCGCAGCGCCGGACCATCGGGGATCGGAGGGGCGCTGTCAAATCATGCGTGCTTTGCGACGGACGCCGGCCGCGCCTCACACGGCGATACAACTTAAAGTACACATTTTCATTTTAATCGTCCTTTGGTAGTGATCGTGTGGCGGTGACAGCGTTTCCTTCATCGCCGCACATCCAGCCTGCGCGTACATTTCAGGGGGCCGCGGAGCCATGAGCGCCGATCGTGTAGATGTGTTGAAGATCGAGAGCGGCAAGGCCGCCGCCCCCCCTGCCTCAGCGAACATCCGCCGTTCCGAGGAGACGCTCGAACGGCTCGTCTATATCGAGCAGATGCTTTTCGAACTCGCTGGCATGGCGAGGACGCTCGAAGCCGATTTCCTCGGCTATCTCATCTCCATTGCCCATGCCGAAGCCGTTGCGACGACGACGAAGGCCGCCTCGGCACGTCATCATCGTTGACGCAAAGCGGACCGTCTCCGGGAGCCTATCCCGATCAGATCGAACCGACGTGAACGGCGAGAACAGGCTCAAGGTCTTGAACTTGAATGACTTCCTGTCGGTCGGATGAGTCCGTGCAACCGGCAGGCGCTCTAGATAGGGCCGCCACGGGCATTCCGCCACCTGCACCGCGCCGGCTCGGGGCCATCCTCTCGCGGCCGCCGTCGCGCTCAGTCCGGGATCATCGAGACGCGGCCGCCGCCGTGGCGCTCAAGCCGGCCGGCCACCTCCAGTTCGAGAAGAACGACCAGCACCACCGCCGACGGCAGCGAGGTGTGCCGCACGATCTCGTCGATCGGCGTCGGTGTCGGTCCGAGCGCCTGCACCACCAGCGCCCGACTGTCGTCTGCAATCCTGTCCATGGCGTCCGGTCCGGGTGGCCGCTCGGGTTCTTCCATCGGCGTCGGAGCCGGTTCGCGGTCGATCAGCGGCGCCACGGCCTCGATCACGTCACCCGAGCTCCGCGTGAGAATCGCCCCTTCGCGGATGAGGTCGTTGCAGCCTTCCGCGCGCGGATCGAGCGGCGAGCCCGGCACTGCCATCACCACGCGGCCCTGTTCTGCCGCAAAGCGCGCGGTGTGAAGCGAGCCCGACCTGCGGGCGGCCTCGACGATGACGACGGCGAGGCTCATGCCGGAGATCAGCCGGTTGCGGCGCGGAAAGTCGTGCGGCCGTGCCACCCAGCCCATGGGCATCTCGCTCACCGCCGCACCGCCTCCGTCCACGATGCGGTCGAGAAGGCCGGTGTGCTCCGGCGGATAGATCTGGTCGAGCCCGCCGGCGAGCACGGCGGTGGTGCCGAGGTCGACGACGGCGGCATGCGCGGCCGCGTCGATGCCGCGGGCGAGACCGGACACAACGACGAGGCCGGCCTCACCGATGCCCCGGGCCAGTCGTTCCGCCATCAGCCGTCCAGCCGTCGAGGCGTTGCGGGACCCGACGATGGCGACAGCACGACGCCGCAGGCCGTCCGTCGGGCCCTTGACGGCGATGAGCGGAGGCGGCGCGTCGACGGCGGCGAGGTCCCGGGGATAATCGGCCTCGCCGAGCGCCACGAACCGGACGCCCGCGCGCGCCGCTTTTTCCATTTCGCGTTCGGCATCCGCGGCGCTTGCGATCTTGATCCGCCGGGCGCCGCCGCGGCGGGCGAGTTCCGGCAATGCCTCCAGAGCGGCGGACGCTGAGCCGAAATGATTGACGAGGGCACGGAAGGTCGTCGGGCCGACATTCTCGGAGCGGATCAGCCGCAGCCATGCGAGCCGCTGGGCATCGGTCAGGCGCACGCGGGACCCTGCTCCGGATTCGGTCATGGGCTGCCTTCCATCACGCCGGCCCTCATTGGCTGTGCCGCTCTTCTCGCATGGACTTCGCCTCGCCGGCTTTCGTCACCGCGACCCCGTGCCGCGCTTCTTGTCGCCGATGCGGCCCTCGGTGCCGGCCAGCAGCCGGCGGATGTTCTCATGATGACGCTGCCAGAGCACCAGCGCGAGCAGCGCGAACAAGGCCGCGAGGGCGTATTCGCCGACGGCGGCGAGAATCACCGGCGTCGCGGCGCTGGCGACGAGGGCGGAAAGCGACGAGTAGCGGGTGAGCCAGGCGACGACGAGCCAGATCGCGGCGAACGACAGCGCGACGGGCCAGGCCAGTCCGATCAGGAGGCCCAGGAAAGTCGCGACGCCCTTGCCGCCCCTAAAGCCCAGCCAGACCGGGAAAAGGTGGCCGAAGAACGCGCCGCCGCCGGCCGCGAGCGCCGCCGCCGGACCGGCGAAATGGCCGGCGATCAGGATGGCTACCGTGCCCTTCAGCATGTCGCCGAGAAGCGTGCCGGCCGCGATCCAGCGGTTGCCGGTGCGCAGCACGTTGGTCGCGCCGATATTGCCCGAGCCGACGGCGCGGATATCGCCCAGGCCTGCCGCGCGGGTGAGGATAAGCCCGAAGGGAATCGAGCCGGCGAGATAGCCGAACACGTGGGCGGCCAGGGTCACCCAGGAAAACAGGGAAGCATCGAGCGCAGGCGACAAGCTTTGGATCTCCCGGAGCGCGCCCGGAAAGCATCCGCAGGCGCAAGCGGCCCGGCTGCCTTCGC
>JAEZMP010000138.1 GCA_023442215.1 Pseudomonadota bacterium | reverse complement strand
AGGCGACATCGATGGTGATGCCCTGTTCGCGCTCGGCGGCAAGCCCGTCGACGAGAAGCGCGAAATCGAGATCCTCGCCCGTCGTGCCGTGCTTGCGGGAATCGCTCGACAGCGTCGCGAGCTGGTCCTCGAACAGGAGCTTGGTGTCGTAGAGCAGCCGGCCGATCAGCGTCGACTTGCCGTCGTCTACGCTGCCGCAGGTCAGGAACCGCAGCAGGCTCTTGTTCTCGTGCACCGTCAGATAGTCGGCGAACGCTTCGGCATCGAGGGCGGACTGGGCGACAAGGCTCATCAGAAATATCCCTCGCGCTTCTTCTTTTCCATCGAGGCGGCCTCGTCGTGGTCGATCAGACGGCCGGACCGTTCGGAGGTGCGCGCGATCAGCATCTCGCGAACGATCTCCTCCAGCGTCGTCGCCTCGCTGTCGATGGCGGCCGTGAGCGGATAGCATCCGAGCGTGCGGAAGCGGATCATGCGCTCCTCGGGCACCTCGCCGGGCTTGAGCGGCATCCGCGCGTCGTCGACCATGATCATCTGGCCGTCGCGCCACACGATCGGGCGCTTCGCCGCGAAATAGAGCGGCACAATCGGGATGCGCTCGGCGAGGATATATTGCCAGATGTCGAGCTCGGTCCAGTTCGACAGCGGAAACACCCGGATCGATTCACCCGGCTTCACCCGGGCGTTATAGAGGTTCCACAGCTCCGGCCGCTGGTTCTTGGGATCCCAGCCGTGGTTGGCGGTACGGAACGAGAATACGCGCTCCTTGGCCCGGCTCTTTTCCTCGTCGCGGCGCGCGCCGCCGAAGGCCGCATCGAAGCCGTGCTTCGTCAGCGCTTCCTTCAGCGCCTCGGTCTTCATGACGTTGGTGTAGAACGACGAGCCATGGTCGAACGGATTGATGCCCTGCGCGACGCCGGCCTGGTTGGTATGCACGATCAGGTCGAAGCCGAGCCGCTTCGCCGTCTCGTCGCGGAAGGCGATCATCTCGCGGAACTTCCACGTCGTGTCGATGTGCATCAGCGGAAACGGCGGCTTGGAAGGGTAGAACGCCTTCACCGCGAGGTGAAGCATCACCGCCGAGTCCTTTCCGATGGAATAGAGCATCACCGGGTTTTTGAACTCGGCCGCGACCTCGCGGATGATGTGGATCGATTCCGCTTCGAGACGCTTGAGATGCGTCAGACGATCAACCGACATGCCGGAACCTCTTCATCGCGCCGCACGGGCATGGCTTGAGGGGAGCGGGCGAATGGAAAACGGCATCGTCACGCGGCCTCGCCGGCCGCGGCGATCAGGTGCCGGTCGCCATAGGCGACGAAATGCGGGTTCGCATAGGGCGAATCCGACGACTGCTCGCGCTTGCCGTAGACGAGCGGCCGCCCATCGAGGGTGGTGACAAGCCCGCCGGCCGCGCGCAGCACGGCGTCGCCAGCCGCCGTATCCCACTCCATCGTGCGGCCGAGGCGCGGATAGATGTCCGCCGTGCCTTCGGCGACGAGGCAGAACTTCAGCGAGGACCCGGCGGACACGAACGTGTCGACACGGAAGCGCTCGAGCCAGTCGCCCGTCTCCTTGGCGCCGTGGGAGCGGCTGCCGATGGCGGCGAGGCCTTCGGCCGGGGCCGGGCGCACCGCGATCGGGCTCTCCGGTCCGATCACGCCGCCTTCGACCTTCGCCTTGAAGGCGACCGCCTTGTCGCCGTTCCCATAGCCCGCGTAGATCACGCCGATCACGGGTGCATAGACCACGCCGGCGACGGGCACACCCGCATCGACCAGCGCGATGTTCACGGTGAACTCGCCGTTGCGCGACAGGAATTCCTTGGTGCCGTCGAGCGGGTCGACCAGGAAGAACAGCGCGCCATGGGACGGCATCCGCCCGGCAGCGCACTCCTCCTCGGCGACGACGGGAACGTCCGGCGCGATCTTCGCGAGGCCCGCGAGGATCACCGCCTCCGCCCGCTGGTCCGCCACCGTCACCGGCGAGGAATCCGCCTTGTGGCTGACCGAACACCCCTTGGCGTAGACGTCGAGGATTTCCCGTCCCGCCTGCAACGACAGATCGAGCAGTTGCGGCAGGATGGCTGCGGCGTCGACGCGGACTTGCGACATGATCGGCGGGTTTCCTTGCAGCGGCGTGGGACGGAACACGACTCATACCGCGATGTCACGCAATCGCATTCTAATAAATGCGATCTGCAGCGCACGTCTGTAGAGCAGCGGCGCGCGCGAATGAAGCAATATCGTTCCGCTGAAACGCTGGTTTGGAGCATCCCTTTCCGCGATTGCACCGATGGCTTCCGGGAGGCGGGAACCAGCAGGCCGGAAACGGTCGCGCCGCCGCAACGGATGCGGCGGCGCTATCAGGCGCAGAAGCGGAAAGGCAGGGTGGCCGGGCCCTCAGGCGGCGGCGCCGGCCTTCGCCTTTGCCTCGCGGCGACGGGCGTGCAAGATGAACTCGGTGTAGCCGTTCGGCTGCGCGCAGCCCTCGAACACCAGATCCTCGGCGGCGTGGA
>JAEZMP010000104.1 GCA_023442215.1 Pseudomonadota bacterium | reverse complement strand
CGTCAAGGCCGCCCCCGTGCGCGAGGAGCCCGGCGAGGGCCGGGAGGATTTCCTCGAGCGGTTCGCGGCCGGCCACGGGCTTCGCCTGCGCCGCATCGGCCTCGGTGCCGGCACCCTGCCGGAGGGGGAAGCGGCGGTGCTCGTCTTCGACGCCGACGGCCGGCCGTGGGTGCTGCGGGGGCGTCGCTGGGGCGGCTTCGTCGTAGAGCATCCGACTGGCGCGGAGCCGCCGCGCCGTCTCGGCCGCAACGGCTGGGCTGTGTTCCAGAACGACGCCTACATGTTCTTCCGTACCCTGCCGGGAACGCGGCTCACCTATCGCGCGATCTTCGTCTTCGGCCTGCGCGACAGCCTGTGGGACTTCGTGCTGCTCGCCTTCTGCGGCCTCGTCGGAGCGCTGCTCGCGCTGCTTCCCCCGCTCGCCTCCGCCCAGATCGCCAACATCGCCGTCCACACCGCCGACGTGCCGTTTCTCGTCGAACTCCTGTTCGTGCTCGCGATGGCGCTCGTCGCCGAAACGACGTTCTTCGTCGTCGGCCGGCTCGCGGAACTGCGGGCGAACGGCCGGGCGGGCCTCGCGCTCCACGCCGCCATGGTCGACCGGCTGCTGCGCCTTACGCCCGCGAGCCTGCGCTCCTCGACCACGCTCATCCTGGCGACCGAGATGGAGACGGTGGAGAAGTTCCGCCGCGCGCTGCTCGGCTTCGCCACCAACGGCGCGGTCGCGCTTCTCAACGGCCTGGCGGCGGCGGCGGTCGTCGCTTTCGTGTCACCACTCGCCGGCCTCGTCTCCATTGGCCTCGTCCTCGTCCTGCTCGCGATCACCGCTTTCCTCGGGTGGGCGCAGTTCAAGGCGATCTACGAAGGCGAACGGATGGACGTGATCGTGCTCGCCTTCGTCTACGATCTCGTTCGTCTCGTCCCGGTGGTGCGCGGCATGCGCATGGAGAAGCGTGCCTTCACCCAGTGGGGCGAGAACTTCCTCGCCTTCCAGTCGCGCCTGATGCGCTCGGCCCGCATTTCGAACCGTCTCCCCGTGATCGAGCCAGCGTGGGATGCCATCGTGCTGGCGCTGTCGTTCGCGGCGATCGCCTATGTCGGCTCGACCGCCAGCATCGGTGCCGGGCAGGCCATCGTCTTCGTCATGGCGCTCGGCCGGCTCACCCAGTCCGGCAAGGAGCTGTCGCATCACCTGATCGGCGCCTCCAAGCTGATGCCGATGGCGAAGCTCGCGCGCCCGCTGATCGAGTTCGAGCTGGAGCCGCTCGCCTCCGGTGCGCCCGCCGTCGCGCTGTCGAGCCGGCTCGACGTCAGCGACGTCAGCTTCTTCCATGGCACGCGCCGCATCCTCCAGGGCGTCGACCTCACCGTGCGCGAGGGCGAGTTCGTGGGGCTGGTCGGGCCGTCGGGCAGCGGCAAGTCCACGCTGCTGTCGCTGCTGGCCGGGCTCGAGAAGCCCGACAGCGGCCGCATCCTTCTCGGCGGGCACGATCTGTCCGGTCTCGACCGCCGCCAGATCTCGCGGCGGATCGGGCTCGTCATGCAGGGCGCGCGGCTGCTGCCGGCCTCGATCTACGAGAACATTCGCGGCGTCGGCGACATCACCATCGACGAGGCGTGGGCCTTCGCCGAGCAGGCGGCGATCGCCGACGAGCTGAGCGCCTTGCCCATGGGGCTCCTCACCATCATCGGCGAGGGCGGCGCCGGCCTTGCGGAAGGGCAGATTCAGCGCCTTCTCATCGCCCGCGCGCTGGCGCGGCGACCGTCGGTGCTGCTGCTCGACGAGTCCATGAGCGCCCTCGACGGCCTCTCGAAGGACAGGATCCTCGCGTCGCTGGCGAAGCTCGACCTGACCCGCATCCTCGTGACCCACCATCCTTCCGCGCTGAAGCGCGTGGACCGGCTGGTGATGATGCACGAGGGCAGCGTGGTCGAGATCGCCCGGCCGGACGACGTCGCCGGCGAGGAGGGGGAAGCGCGATGACGGCAGTCGGCGGGACCGCAAGCGGCCAGTTCCACAGGGCGGAGACACCATGAGCACGAACCTGTTCCGCTCCGAGGCGCAGGCGCAGCTGCAACGGCCCGAGCAGCTCGCGACCGCCCTCCGGCTGGTCAAGCCGGGCTATGCCGCCGTGGTGCTGACGCTGTGCGCCATCGTGGCGGCGGCGGTCGTCGGTGCCATCTTCATCCGCGTGCCGATCACGGTCTCCGGCACGGGCGTGATCCTGAGTTCCAAGGGCGTGCTGGAATTCACCGTCGCCTCCGACCACGACGGCCGCATCACCGACGTGCTCGTCGATATCGGCCAGCGCGTCAGTCCGGGACAGGAGATCGCCCGCATCGTCGAGCCGGCGCTCGAGACCGACCTGAAGCTCGCCGAGAGCGAACTCGATCTCATCAACCGCGAGGAGCAGAAGGTCCGGGCGCTGCAGGACCAGACGGCGCGGCTGTTCACCGATCTCCAGGCCCGGCAGGAGGCCAACGCCCGCGAGACCATCGCCCTGCTCGACAAGCGCCGCGCCCTGCTGGAACAGCTCGCCGAAGGCCAGGAAACCCTGCGCCGGAGCGGCAACACCACCTTCGACCGCTATCTCCAGGTCCAGGCCGAACTCGCCGAGGTGCTGGAGCGCACCTCCGGCAAGCGGGGCGACATCCTCGCCATGCTGCTGGCGGAAGGCGAGCGCAAGGCGCAGTACGAGCGCGAACTCCAGGCTCTCGACGCCCGCAAGGCCCAGGCCCAGCGCCAGGTCGACCGCTTCAAGGACCGCATCCGCAACGAGACCGTGGTGCGCAGCACCCAGTACGGCATCGTCTCGGAACTGAAGGTGTTCCCCGGCGATCTCGTGCGGTTCGACACGCCGCTCGTCAGCCTGCTGCCAGTGGACGAGAGCTTCTCGACCCTGCGCCCGGGCGCAACCCATCTGGTCGCGGCGGTGCTCGTCCCGGCCAAGGACGGCAAGAAGGTCCGCGTCGGGATGCAGGCCCTGATCGATCCGACCTCGGTGCGCCGCGATGTGTTCGGCGCCATCGAGGGTACCGTCGTGCGGG
>JAEZMP010000084.1 GCA_023442215.1 Pseudomonadota bacterium | reverse complement strand
AAGCTGTCGTCCTCGCGGGCGAAGAATGCCACGGCCTGAGCACCCAGCCGCTCCGCAAGGAAGGCGCAGATGCGCTCTGCGAGGACTTCCGGCGGCACGTCGCCCATCATGCGGCGGGCGAGATCCGACTGGGCGGTCTGCAGCCACTCCTCGCGACGCACCGCGGCCTTGTTGCGCACGAAATGGTAGCCGATGAGGGCGAGGATCCAGATCGTCGAGACACCCATCGCCCGGTTGAGCTGGGCGGTGCCGACATTGCTGATCGAGGGCAGGTCGGACAGGAAGCCGATGGCGATCGCGATCGTCGCGACCAGCGCCATCAGCGGCGGCACGATCGGGCGCCACGCGAGATAGGCGAGCACCGGCGGCAGCAGATAGATGATCCACACCGCCGTGCCGAACGGCACCACAAGGTCGGCGACGAAGATCGCCCCCGTCAGGGCGATCAGCAACACGTAGAGGGCGAACTCTCTACTCTCGTTCACATTCCCGTGCATCTCGCCCCGCGCCGGCCAGCCATGACAGCGGCGAGTGTCGGGAACGACGGCGACGCCTCAGGCACTCGCCGGCCGCATCCGATGCTGCAATCGTGTGCGTTCCCCACATCCGCCAACCCCCAAAAACGCGGCCCGGGGAGATCGGTTCCGTGGCGCGAACGTTTTTTTCGCGCCGCCGGGATTTCGATCCGAATGCTGGTCAGACGGCGCCCTGCGTGCCGACATAGACGGCATAGAGCGATGTCGTCGCGGTGATGAACAGCCGGTTCCGCTTGCGCCCACCGAAGGCGAGGTTCGCGACCGTCTCCGGCACGCGCACCTTGCCGATGAGCGTTCCGTCGGGCGCGTAGACGTGGACGCCGTCGAGCGCGCTGGTCCAGACATTGCCCTCGACGTCGATGCGCATGCCGTCCGGCTGGCCGGGCTCGATCGCGGCGAACACGCGGCCGTTGGCGAGCCGGTGGCCGTCGACAACGTCGAAGGCGCGGATGTGGTGGCCGGCGTCGGGGTCGTGGCTGCGGCTCGAATCCGCCACGTAGAGCGTGCGCTCATCGGGGGAGAAGGCGAGACCGTTCGGCTGGGTGATATCGTCGACCATGATTTCGATCGCGCCCGTCGCCGGATCGACGCGGTAGACGTTGCGGGTCGGCTGCTCCTGGACGGCCGGGAAGCCCTCGTAATGGCCCATGATCCCGTAGGTCGGATCGGAGAACCAGACCCCGCCGTCGGAATGGACGATGACGTCGTTCGGCGCGTTCAGCGGCCGGCCGCCGTAGGAATCGGCGATGACGGTGATGCTGCCGTCATGTTCGGTGCGGGTGACGCGGCGCCTGCCGTGCTCGCAGGTCACGAGCCGGCCCTGCCGGTCGCGCGTGTTGCCATTCGAGTGGTTCGAATCCGCACGGAACACGCTGACGCCGGTCTCCGGATGCCAGCGCAGCATCCGGTTCTCGGGGATGTCGCTCCAGACGAGGCAGTTGTGGTCGCCGAACCACACCGGCCCCTCGGCCCACCGGCATCCGGTATGCAGCAGGTCGAGATGGGTGTGCAGCAGCGTCAGCGGCCGGAAGCGCGGGTCGATGACCTCGAACGGATCGGCCAGGACTGGCGTGGACGACGGGATGGCGTGCATGGGGAACGCTTGCATAGGAGACGCGGACATAGGAGACGCGGACATGGCGGTGCTTCGTGTCTGGCGCGGGGAGGGGACGCAGCGGTGCCGTCCGCGCGGGTGCGCGGCGGCTATCCCGCCGAACGGGTAGCGGCCGGTCGTCAGCCGCGCTCTGTCTTCAGCCTCTGCCGGTCTTGCGATTTCCGGCGAGGGTGATGGCGGCGATGATGATGAGGCCGGTGAGGATCAGGCGCGGCCCCGATCCGACGCCGAACGTGTTCAGCATCGTGACCAGCAGGTAGAGGAACAGCGCGGCGCCCCACAGGCCGGCGACGTTGGAGAACCCGCCGGACACCGACGTGCCGCCGATCACCACGACCGCGATGGAGGCGAGCAGATATTCCTCGCCCATGTTCAGCGAGGCGCCGCCGGAGAACCCCGCGAGCAGAGCGCCGCAGAGCGCGGCGAGCGTCGCCGACAGCACATAGGTCGAGAAGCGCACGAAATCGACGCGGATGCCGGCGAGCTTCGCCGCCCGCGCGTTCTGGCCGATGGCGGTCACGGAGCGGCCGAACACCGTGCGATGCAGTACCACGGCCATCACGAGACAGACGAGCACGGTGGCGATGGCGATGAGCGGCACGCCGGCGACATTGCCGGTGGCGAAGTTCGCGAAGGCCGGCGGCGGCTTGATGTTGAGCCCGCGGCCATAGGAGATCGCGGTCGACTGCACGATGAAGCTGCCGGAGAGCGTCGCGATGATCGGCGGGATCGAGAGCAGGCGGATCAGCGCGTAGTTGAAGCAGCCGACCAGGATGCCGGTTCCGAGCGCCGCGGCGAGGCCGACCGGGATCATGGCGTCGGAACCCGCCATCACCTTCATGGCGACGGCGCCGGCGAGCGCGATGGTCGAGGGGATCGACAGGTCGACATTGCCCGGCCCCATCGTGATGACGAACATCTGCCCGATGCCGGCGATCACGTAGAAGGCCGCGAAGGTCGCGGCGGAAGCCGCGATCTGGCCCGCCCCCACGCCGGCGGTGAAGCCGGTCGTCGCCACGAAGATCAGGAAGGCGGCGACGAACGAAAGGGCCCACGGCGAGCGTTGGGCGAAGGCGGCGAGACGGGTGCGCATGTCGGGGGGCAGGTCCGGGGCCTGGTGTGCGAGGCCCGACGGCCGCAGGCCGGTCTGCCGGGCTTCGGAGGTTTGGGTCGTCATCGGCGCGCTCCTTCGAGCCGGTTGGCGACGGCGCGCAGCGCCAGCACCACGATCAGGATCGCGCCCTGGGCGCCGATCTGCCAGTCCGGGGAGATGCGAAGGAACGACAGCAGCGATCCGGCGAGCGTCAGCGTCATCGCGCCGATCACGGCGCCGATGGGCGAGACGCGGCCGCCGACGAACTCGCCACCGCCGAGGATGACGCCGGCGACGGAAAGCAGGGTGTAGCGCAGGGCGATGTTGGCGTCGGCGGAGGTGGTGAGGCCGACCAGCGACAGCCCGCTGAGCACGCCGAAGAAGCCGGCGAGCGCGAACATGGTGATCTTGGCCTTCAGCAGCGACCAGCCGGCCCGTGCGATGGCCGCCGGATTGCCGCCGGTGCCGCGCAGCACCGCGCCGGCGGCGGAACGCATCAGCACGACGTGCACGACGAGGGCGAGCACGATGCCGGCGACGATGGCGAACGGCACGACCGGGGTCTTGAGCTTCATGATGAAGCGCAGCCAGTCCGGCGCGCTGCCGCCGGGCATCGGCAGCACCATCACCGAGGCGCCGAGCCACACGAACGACATGCCCAGCGTGACGACGATGGAGGGCAGATTGCGCAGGTGCACCAGCGCGCCGACCGCCGCATAGACCGCGATGCAGCCGGCGAGGATGAGGACGCCGAGCGCCGGCTCGTCCTTCAGCACCGTGGCCGCGATGCAGGCGACGAAGCTGACGAAGCTGCCGATGGACAGATCGAGATCGTTGACCGTGATCACGCAGAGCTGGGCGATGGTCGCGAACGCGATCGGCAGCGCCAGGTTCAGCATCAGGTTGAAGCCGAAATAGCTGATGGCGTTCGGCTGCACGAAAGCGATGGCGGCGATCAAGATCAGGAGAGAGGCGATCGGCAGCAGCGCGCGGGGCGCCGGCATGCGGATCGCCGGGGAAGGAATGTGCCCGCCGGTCTGTACGCTCATGCCGCGTCCTCCTCGAACGACGATTGCAGCACCCGTTCCTCGCTGAGCTCGCTGCGGGGCAGGTCGGCGACCAGGGTGCCGGTGCGGAACACGTAGACGTGGTCGCAGTGTTCCAGTTCCTCGAATTCGGTCGTGTACCAGAGGAAGGTGCGGCCGCGGGCCGCTTCCTCCTTGATGGTGCGGTAGACTTCTTCCTTGGTGCCGATGTCGACGCCGCGCATCGGATCGTCCATCAGGATGATGTCGGCGTCGGATGCGAGCGCGCGGGCGAACAGCGCCTTCTGCTGGTTGCCGCCGGACAGCGTCAGGATGCCATTGTCCATGTCCGGCGTGCGGATCGCCATGCGGTCCTTCCAGCGCTGCTCCATCTCGCGCTCCTTGCGCGGATCGATCAGGCCGAAGCGGCGCATCGCCCCGAGCGAGCGGATGGTGACGTTGCGGCCGATCGACCACAGCGGGAACACGCCGTCGGTCTGGCGGTCGCCGGCGACGAAGGCGACCTTGCCGGTGACGGTCGCGACCCGGCCGCTGCGGCCGGCGGCATCGTGCACCAGCACCAGCATCGAGGTCTGGCCATGGCCGGCGAGGCCGCCGAGGCCGATGATCTCGCCCTTGCGGGCGACGAGCTTGCGGTCGCCGCGCTGGCGGGGCGGGCGCGCCTCGACGACGACGGGTCCGCTGCGCTCCGCCTTGCCGGCCGCGGCCGGGACGGGCGCGTGGGCATCGCCGGCGCGATGGCTGGTGTCGTGGGCGATGGTGCCCATCGCGGCGACGAGGGAGTCGCGCGTGTAGGAGTTCGCCGGCTTCGCCTCGACCACGCCGCCGTCCTTCATCACCACCATGCGGTCGGCGGTGGAGAGGATCTCGCCGAGGATGTGCGAGATCAGGATGACGCTGCAGCCACCGGCGGTGGCGCGGCGGACGTGATCGAGAAGCTGGCGGGCGACCACCTGGTCGAGCGAGGAGGTCGGCTCGTCGAGGATGATGAGGTCGAGACGGCCGGTGGAGACCGCGAAGGTGGAGGCGATTTCCACCATCTGCCGCCGGCCGAGGGTCAGGTCGCCGACGAGGTCGCCGGGCCGGATGCCGTGGCCGGGGAAGATGCGGTCGAGTTCGGTGATGATGAGGTTGGCGGCGCGGCGGCGCCAGCCCGGGCCCTTCAGGGCGGGATGACGGATGCGGGCGTTCTCCGCCACCGTCAGGTTCGGGCAGAGCGACAGCTCCTGGAACACGCAGCGCACGCCCCAGCCCTGGGCCTCGCTCACGGTGTAGCCCCGAACCGGCTCGTGGCCGGTAAGGGTGATCGTGCCTTCGTCCGGCTTCAGCGTGCCGGCGAGCACCTGCATCAGCGTCGACTTGCCGGCGCCGTTGTGGCCGACGAGGCCGATGCACTCGCCGCGCCGGATCGTGAGATCGACGCCGCGCAGCGCCATGACGGCCCCGAACGACTTGCGGATGCCGGCGAGCCGGATGAGGTCGGGCTGCGTTTCAGTCATCCATCATTCTCCCGGAAAGCCGGATCGCGGATGTCGGATCGTCGCGGAAAAGACGGACCCGCGCCTGAAGGCGCGGATCCGCAGTCTGCTGGGAGGAAACATGCCGGCCGCCGGGCCTGCTCGCGTCAGCGGTCGGCGGATGCTCCGGGAGCGCGGGCGGAGCGGCCGAAGCCGGCGATCACGGCGATCGCCGGTCCGGGTGCCCGTTGCGGCTCAGTGGGCGGCGCCGATCACCTTCTCGGCGTCGGCCTGGGAATATTCGACATTGGCGACGCCGCCCGCGGGGGTGGTCTTCAGCGCGCTATCGAGGTCGGCCTGGTCGATCTGCAGGAACGGCACCGTCAGGTCCTTCGGAACCTGCTTGCCGTCGAGGATCTGCTGGGCGACCCAGAACGCGAGGGTGGAGACGCCTGGCGCGATGGAAACCGACATGGTCTCGTAGCCGTTGGCGTCGCGCTGTTCCTTCCACCACTGCAGCTCGTCCTGGCGGTTGCCGAGAACGATGATGGGGGTCGGACGGCCCGCGGCCTTGAAGGCCTCGGCGGCGCCGTAGCCGTCGCCGCCCTGGGTGACGACGCCGACGATCGGCGGCAGGCTCGGCAGCACGCCGGCCACGGCCTTCTGCGCCACGGTCTGGGTCCAGTCGCCCTGGACCGACGAGGCGATGGAGAAGTTCGGGTGGGTCTTCACGCCCGCGTCGATGCCGGCATGGATTTCCTCGTCGACCGAGGTGCCCGGCAGGCCGCGGATCTCGAGGAGCTTGCCGCCGTCCGGCAGCCGCTTGGCGAGATAGTCGACCTGGATGCCGCCCATGCGCTTGAAGTCGACGGCGACGCGCCACGCGCACGGCTCGGTCACGATGCCGTCGAACGACACCACCACCACGCCAGCGTCGCAGGCTTCCTTGACGGCGCCGTTTAGGGCGGTCGGCGAAGCGGCGTTGATGACGATGGCGTTGTAGCCCTGCAGCACCAGGTTCTGGATCTGGGCGGCCTGCTCGGTCGCCTGGTTCTCGGCCGTGGTGTAGGCGTCGGCAGCGGCGACGACACCGCCCTTGACCGCCTCGGACGTGACCTTCTGCCAGCTCTCCAGCATCGCCTGACGCCAGGAATTGCCGGCATAATTGTTGGAGAGGGCGATGCGCTTGTCGGCGGTTTCCGCAGACGCGCCCTGCGCCGCCATCAGCGACAGCACGGCGACGGACGCCAGAATCGAGGCTTTCTTCATCGTCATGGTTTCCTTCCCACTGATCGTTCCCGCTCGGGATCGACGTTCTGTTCTCGGCGGGCCGTCCGATGTCCGGCCGGCCGATCCCGTGCACCTCGTCGGGTGCTTGGCGTGAAGACTGACGGCAAGAGGGCGCGGCGTCAGGGGCGGTCTGCGCACGAAACCTGCGGCGGTCCGCGCTCATCTTGCGGGTTCCCGCAAGTCACGATGGCCTCCCCGGGTCGACGATGCTAGGTGTCGACGCCGACGAGAGGGCTGGGAGAAACCGCCCCGCTGCGGCGCGGCGGCGGCGTGAATGCCGCCTCGGAGGAAGCGGGGCCGCGTGGCCGGCCCGGGAGGACATGGCGATGATCGATCGCCCTTCGATCAAGCCCGAGGACATGCTGCACCACGTGCTGGCGATTTCGCGCGCCATCGCCGGACAGACGGAATTCCAGCCCGTCATTCACGCCGTGTCGCGGGAGATCGCCCAGATCCTGCCCCACGACCACCTCGACGTCTGCGTGCTCGTGGTCGACAACGAGGCGGTCGCCGCCTACGAGACCGGCCTGCACACCCGCTGGGGCGCCTGGCACGAGCAGCCGGTCGCCGCGCGCTTCAGCCCGATCCGCTCGGTGCTGTGGGGCGACGTGCCCTACATCCTCGCGGAGGACGCGCTGACCGACAAGCGCTTCCAGTTCGAGGGTGCGTTCAATCATCCCATCTTCGACGAGCGCCTGCGCTCCCGCCTGCACGTGCCGCTGCGCGTGCAGGGCACCGTGTTCGGCGCGCTGTCGGCCTCGACCCACGTCGCGGGCTTCTACACCATGGCCGATATCGGCGTGGCCCAGCACGTCGCCGACCTGCTGGCGCCCTATTTCCACGCGCTGCGCATCAGCGAGCAGGCCCACCGCTCGGCCGTCATCGAGGCCGAGGCGCGGGCGCGCGAGGAAGGGCTTCGCGAGAGCGCGCAGAAGCTGACCGAGGCGCTGGAGCGCGAGCGCCAGCGCATCGGCATGGACCTCCATGACGAGACACTGGCCGACCTCACCCGCTTCGCCCGCCGGCTGGAGCGCCTCGGCGAGCGCGAGACGGTGTCGGGCGAGGCGATGAAGCAGCTCGCCGGCGACCTGCATAGTTCGATCCGCGGCCTCCGGCGGATCATCGACGACGCCCGCCCGAACGTGCTCCAGCTGTTCGGCTTCGTCGAAGGCATCGAAAACCTCCTGGAGAACAGCGTGCGCGACGGCGGGCTCGCCATCGCCACCCGAATCCGCGATACCACGGGCGGGCGGATCGACCGGCTCGGCGAACCGCTCAAGGTGGCGCTGTTCCGCATCGTGCAGGAGGCCGTCAACAACGCGGTCCATCACGGCCGGCCGTCGGAGATCCTCGTCGAGCTTTCGCTCGCCGGCGACCGCATTCGCATCGCGGTGCGCGACAACGGCATCGGCCTCTCCGACGGTGTCGGCAAGAGGGTGAGCGGCATCAACAACATGCGCACGCGCGCGCGCCTCGTTTCGGCCTCGTTCCGCATCGAGGAAAGCGACCGCGGCGGGACGACCGTCATCGTGGAGCTGCCGGCCGGGGCCGCGCCCGTCGCCCGCCTGTCGTCCGCGGCCGGAGCCTGACGGCACAGCCGGGCGGAATCGGAGGAAGCCGAATGAAAGTCCTGATCGTGGAGGACGATTCCGTCCATCGCTCCTATCTCAAGGAGGCGATCGAGGCGGCCCTTCCGGAATGCGAGATGGTGATCGAGGCCGCCCACGGCCACGACGGCGAACGGCTGTCGCGCGAGCACAACTGCCTGCACCTCGTCATGGACCTGCAGATGCCGCGCCGAACCGGCGTCGAGGCCGCGCGGGTGATCTGGAGCGAGCGGCCGGAAACCGCGATCCTGTTCTGGTCGAACTATGCCGACGAGGCCTATGTCAGGGGCGTGTCGCGCATCGTGCCGGAGGGCGCGGCCTATGGCTACATCCTGAAGTCCGCGTCCGAGGACCGGCTGCGGCTGGCGCTGCGCTCGATCTTCATCGAGAACCAGTGCGTCATCGACCGCGAAATCCGCACGGTGCAGCAGAAGGCGTCCGATCGCTCCCAGGGCGTGACGGATGCGGAATACGAGGTGCTGCTCGACGTCGCGCTCGGCCTCACCGACCGGCTCATCGCCCGCCGCCGCAATCTGTCGCTGCGCAGCGTCCAGAACCGCCTGCAGCAGCTCTACGACAAGCTCGGCGTCTACGATTCGGCGGTGGATCAGGCCGAGGAAGCGTTCAACCTGCGCACCCGCGCGCTGTGCATCGCGTTCCTGCGCCGGCTCGTGAACCGCACCGCGCTGGAGCAGGCCGAAGTCGAGCTCGCCCAGTGGCTCGCCCGACAGGGACGGCACTGAACGAGAGC
>JAEZMP010000083.1 GCA_023442215.1 Pseudomonadota bacterium | reverse complement strand
GCTGCGAGCCGCGTGCGCCCCGGGGCTCGTCGCTGTTCGCCGAATGAAGTTCGGCTGACGGGCTTCTTCGAACGGGCTGGCCGCACAGGCCGCAGGCCGGGCCGGCAAGTTCATCGGCAGCAGCGGGCTGTCCCAGAGCCACGGCACGCCACGGCACCTCGCGCGCCTTCGTCGGCTGTTTTCCCGATCTCGAGACGTGCAATCCGTGGCGCGAATATGCCATCTCGTTCGACGCGAGCCCGCTCGCGCAAAATGTCTGCGAACGCCGCTCACCTGATTTGCCAGCCCGCTCTCCGTTTCGAGGCCACCCGATGTCGTCCCGTTTCTTCGTCGCTCTCGCTTTCGCCGCCGCAGCGAGCGCCGTCGCCAGCCCGGCCTTCGCCTGGGTCGAATACAACGCCGCGAAATATCAGGCTGCGACGCCGAGCTGCAAAGACAATCCCGGCTACGCCTGGAAGGGGCGCGTGGCCGGTGAGACCGACAACGACTGGGCGACCGGTATGATCCCGCTCTCGTTCATCGGGTGTTTTCCGACCAAGCAGGCCTGCGACACGTGGCGGATGCGCACGACGAGCTTCTTCACCGGCCGGATTGTGCAGAATTCCTGCGATCAGCGTCCGGTTCATTAAGCGGTGACGCCGTGTCGGAACAAGGCAATTGCACGGCGCTTCGCAGGTGCATTATCGGCTGTCAGCGAACATTTCGAAAAAATTCAAAATAATCATTCTTTTTCATTCAGTTACGAGATCTGCGCGGAGCCGGTCATCGTCACCTCGGCGCTATGAAGCCGTCCACAGGCTGTAATGCGTAGCTGCCACAACGGCGTGCCGCGCATGTGCTCGGCCGGACGGAATTCGAAGCACCCGCTCCGTTCGTTCCTGCTTTTGGAGCCTCCCATGCTGAAAGCATCCAAGATCCTGGCGCTCGGCGCCGGTTGTGCGCTCGCTCTCGCCGCCACCGCCGCTTCTGCGGCCGACGGCCCGCTTCCGACGACCGGGGCTCCGGGCCCGCAGGCCTCCACGACGCCCGGTTGCACCGAGAACCCGAACGGGCCTTGGTTCGGCTATTTCGCCTACAAGGCCGCTACCCATCTGGCGCTCGGCTGGACCGCCCGCGGCTGCTTCCCGGACCAGGCGTCGTGCCAGGCGTGGCTCTCGAAGGTCAACACGAAGGGCACCAAGGGCACGATCATCCAGAATTCCTGCAAGCAGGGCTGAACCCGGCGCTCGACCACCGCGGCCAATCGGGTGGCATGAACGATCGGGGACGCACGGGATGCGGAGGGGTCCGCGTGTGTCGGTTTGAAAAAGAAAGGGCGCCGCGACGGCGCCCTTTTCCATATGTTGTCGAAAGACGAGCGGCTCAGACGGCCTTCTCGTAGAGCTCCAGGACGTAGTCCCAGTTGATCAGGCTGTCGACGAACGCCTCAAGGTACTTCGGCCGGGCGTTGCGATAGTCGATGTAATAAGAGTGCTCCCACACGTCGACGCCGAGGATCGGCTTGCCGCCGTGCACCAGCGGGTTTTCGCCGTTCGGGGTCTTGGAGATTTCCACCTTGCCGTCCTTCACGGCGAGCCAGGCCCAGCCCGAACCGAACTGGGTGGTGCCGGCGGCGATGAAGTCGGCGCGGAACTTGTCGTAGCCGCCGAGGTCGGACGCGAACGCGGCTTCGAGCTTGCCCGGCAGCTTGTTGCCGCCGCCGCCCTTCTTCATCCACTTCCAGAAGTGGATGTGGTTGTAGTGCTGACCGGCATTGTTGAACACGCCGGCATTCTTGCCGTAGCTCGCCTTCACGACCTCTTCGAGGCTCTTGCCCTCGAATTCCGTGCCCTTGATCAGGTTGTTGCCGTTGTTGACATAAGCGAGGTGGTGCTTGTCGTGATGGAACTCGAGCGTTTCCGCCGACATGAACGGCTGGAGCGAGTCATAGGCATAGGGGAGTTCGGGAAGTTCGAAGGCCATCTTGGCATCTCCTTCACTGTGTCGGCGCGGTTGCGCTTGCAGCCGCGGAGCGGGGCGCGGCGGGGCCCGTTCCGTTCCTGACGGAGCGGCCGGGCGACGAAGCCACCCGCGGGCGGCTCAGCCCGGAACGGTCCGTCGGCCAGACGCATCCGCCTGATCGGAACACGCCCCGGGCAAATCCTGTGCGTCGAGGAACATAGGGACTTAGACGAATGGCGGCAACGGCCGTCGGCCGATAAACTGGTGCATGTCCGATCGGGTTCCCGCGGCGAAAGCCGCCCGGTTCCTCCCGACAACCTGCCCGGCCGGACCGGAGAGCCGCCTTCATGACCCGTGCCGTCTATGTGTTCGATGCCTACGGGACGTTGTTCGACGTCCACGCCGCCGTGCGCCGCCACGCCCATGCCGTCGGCCCGGCCGCCGACCGGCTGTCCGACCTGTGGCGCCGCAAGCAGCTCGAATATTCCTGGATTCGCACCCTGATGGGCCGCTATCGCGACTTCTGGCAACTGACCGAAGACGCGCTCGACTTCGCCCTCGCCGCCGTGCCTGAGGCCGACCCGGCCGCCCGCGACCGGCTGCTCGACGCCTACCGCACCCTCGACGTCTATCCGGAGGTCTACCGCGTGCTGACGGCGCTGAAGGCCGGCGGCGCGCGGCTCGCGATCCTCTCCAATGGCTCGCCCGCCATGCTGGCGGCCGCGGTGGACAATGCCCGTCTCGGCGACGCGCTCGACGAGGTCATCTCGCTCGACGAGATCCGCGCCTACAAGACCGCGCCCGCGGCCTACGACCTCGTCGCGACGCGGTTCCGCGTCTACCCGGAAGCCGTCTCGTTCCAGTCGTCGAACCGGTGGGACATCGCGGGCGCCACGGCCTTCGGCTTCCGCACGGTGTGGATCAACCGCACCGGCCAGCCCGACGAATATGCCGACCTGAAGCCCGCCGCCGTGCTGAAGACGCTCGACGGCCTCGCCGCGCTGGAATAGCGCCTCGGGCGAGGCCGGCCCGTTCAGGGGCGGCTCAGCGCTCCTCGCGGCCGATCCATTTGGCGACCTGCGGCGGCGCGTAGCGGCGGCAGGCGGCGATCAGGCTTTCCGGCTCATCGGCCACGATCAGCATGTCGCGATGGGCCGGCCGCACGAAGCCGGTGGCAACGAGCTGGTCGAGGAAGCCGACGAGCGCGCCGTAGAAGCCGTTGACGTTGAGAAAGGCGCAGGGCTTGGCGTGGTGGCCGAGCTGGGCCCACGTCCACATCTCGAAGATCTCTTCCAGCGTTCCCGCCCCGCCGGGCAGCGCCACGAAGCCGTCCGACAGATCCGCCATCAGGCTCTTGCGCTCGTGCATGGAGCCGACGATGTGGAGTTCGGACAGGCCGGGATGCGCGAGTTCGCGCGCCCGCAGCGCCTCCGGCAGCACGCCGATCACCGTGCCGCCCGCCTCAAGCGCGCCATCCGCCACCGCGCCCATGCAGCCGACCCGCGCCCCGCCATAGACGAGGCGAAGGCCTTCCTCGGCGATGCGGCGGCCGAGGCCCCGCGCCGCGCCGACATAGTCGAACCCCGTGCCGGCATTCGACCCGCAATAGACGCACAGCGTCCCGATCCCGTCCGTCACGTCCGATCCCCTTCAGCCCGCCAGCTTCGCCAGCACCCGCGCCCACGAGCGGATGCCCTTGTGGAAGCTCGCGACGTCATATTTCTCGTTCGGCGAATGGATCTGGTCGTCGTCGTGGCCGAAGCCGATCAGGAGCGAATCCATGCCGAGGATGTCCTTGAAGTGGCCGACGATCGGGATCGAGCCGCCCCCGCCGATGACCACCGCCGGCTTCGGCCATTCCTCGGAAAGCCCTTCCAGGCTGCGCGCCATGTAAGGGCTGTCGAGCGAGACGCGCAGGCCCGGGCTGCCGCCGTGGGGATGGAACTCGACCGAACAATCGGACGGGATGCGCGCCTGCACGAAAGCCCGGAACGCCGCGCGGACCGCCTCCGGATCCTGGTCGCCGACGAGGCGGAACGACACCTTGGCCGAGGCCTTCGACGGAATGACCGTCTTGAAGCCGGCACCGGTATAGCCGCCGATCATGCCGTTGACCTCGGCCGTCGGCCGTGCCCAGAGCTGTTCCAGCACGCTGCGGTCGCTCTCGCCCGCCGGCAGCTTCAGGCCGACGCCGCCGAGGAAATCCGCCGCGGTGAAGTTCAGCCCCTCCCACTGCCGGAGGATTTCGGCCGGGGTCTCGGGAACGCCGTCATAGAAGCCGGGGATGGTGACGCGGCCGTTCTCGTCGTGCAGGTCGGCGAGGATCTTCGCCAGCACGTGGTTCGGATTGCGCGCCGCGCCGCCGAACAGGCCGGAATGCAGGTCCTTGTTGGCAGCGGTGACGACAATCTCCTCGCCGACGAGGCCGCGCAGCGAGCCGGTGATGGCCGGCGTCTCGCGGTCCCACATCCCCGTATCGCAGATCAGTGCGACGTCGTGGGAAAGCTCTTCCGCGTTGGCTTTCAGGAACGGCACCAGGCTGGGGCTGCCGGATTCCTCCTCGCCCTCGAACAGCACCGTCACCGGCACCGGCAGTTTGCCCGCGACCGCGATCCAGGCGCGGCAGGCTTCGACGAAGGTCAGGAGCTGGCCCTTGTCGTCGGCCGAACCGCGCGCGACGATCACCTTGTTGCCGTCGGCCTCGGTCGCAAGCCGCGGCGCGAACGGATCGGTGTGCCACAGTTCGACCGGATCGACCGGCTGCACATCGTAGTGGCCATAGAACAGCACGTGGGGCCCTTCGGAGGCCCCATCGGCGCGGTGGGCGACGACCATGGCGTGACCCGGCGTCGGCCGCACCTCGGCCTCGAAGCCAAGCTCGGCGAGCGCGCCCTGACACCACACCGCGGCCTCGGCGCAGGCCTTGGCATAGTCCGGGTCCGTCGAGATCGACGGAATGCGCAGCAGATGGAACAGGCGCTCGAGGCTGGCCTCGAGATCGGCATCGATGCGTTCCAGGACGGCGTCGATCATGAAAGTCCCCTGTCAGGAAGTCGTGGGCCGGCGAACCGCTTGCCGTGATGGCCGCTCCGCTGCGGCCGTCGGGCCATGCCGTGTCTTGCCATGCCTTGCCCGAACTGCACCGATCCGGCAAGGCCGAAGCGGGTCACCGCAGGATGCTGCCGAGGATGCCGCGCACCACAGCGCGGCTGATCGAGCTGCCGATGGAGCCGGCCGCCCGCCGGCCGACCTCGCCGGCGATCCGCCCCGTCACCTCGCGGGTAACGCTGCGCGCCACCGTCTGGGTCGTCGTCAGCCGCTTGCCGCGCGCCCGGTTCGTGCCGAACAGCACGTCGAACAGACCCCCGCCCGCCTCTTCGGCCGGAGGGGCGCTGGCGGCCTCCGTCTCCTCCGCCGCGCGCGCCTGCAGACGCTCGTAGGCGGATTCCCGGTCCACCGTGGTGTCGTAGCGGCCGGCGAGCGGGCTCGCCGCGATCAGCCGGCGCCTTTCGGCGTCGTCGAGTGGTCCCACCCGGCCGGCGGGCGGACAGATCAGGGTGCGGTCCACCATCGACGGCACCCCCTTGTCGTCGAGGGTGGAGACGAGCGCCTCGCCGACGCCGAGTTCGGTGATCGCCCGCGCGGTGTCGATCGCCGGGTTGGGACGGAAGGTTTCGGCCGCCGCGCGAACCGCCTTCTGGTCTCGCGGAGTGAACGCCCTGAGCGCGTGCTGCACCCGGTTGCCGAGCTGGCCGAGCACGCTGTCCGGCACGTCGAGCGGGTTCTGGGTGACGAAATAGACGCCGACGCCCTTGGAGCGGATGAGGCGCACGACCTGCTCGATCTTCTCCAGAAGCGCCTTGGGCGCCTCGTCGAACAGGAGGTGGGCCTCGTCGAAGAAGAACACCAGCTTCGGGCGGTCGAGGTCGCCGGCCTCCGGCATCTCCTCGAACAGTTCCGAC
>JAEZMP010000633.1 GCA_023442215.1 Pseudomonadota bacterium | reverse complement strand
CGGCGACGACGGGGCAGGAGACATCGAGCCCGACGGCCTGAGAGGGCGCGTTGACCTGCACGAGATCCGCCCTGTGCCGCCCTGCGAGCGCGGCCAGCCTGCCGCCGAGATCCGCGACATCCGCCTCGTCCGAGGCGAGCCATTCCAGCGGCGAATCCACCCACTCGATGATGGCGAACGCCGCCGCCTCCCGGCACTGGTCGCGCGAGGGCCGCGGCCCCACGCCGGCCAGCACGACGGTATCGCCGGCCGCCGCGAGTTCCCGCGCCAGCGTGGCGGCGTAGTGCCAGACGCCACCGACGGCATCTGTCGTCATCAGAATGCGGCGTGGTCGCGCGTTCGGCTTCATGCGGACTGCCTTCTTCATGCATCTGGCGTGTTCCCCGGCGCACGGGCGCAGGGGAGCGGGTCGAGACGGCCCGGAACCGGATACGCCGTCTCACCCCGATGGCCGGCTTGTGGGCACAGGGGCCGTGCTTCGGTGCGCCGCGCGGAGGGAGCGCGTCACACCTCGGCCTTTTCGCGGGTCAGCCGGGCTGCCGGATTGCGGTGGCGGATCAGCCAGGCGGCGAGATCGCGGATGCCGTTGCGCCAGCCGATCGTCGCCCTCCAGCCGAGCGCCGCCTCGATGCGACCGGTGTCGGCGACGAAATAGGGCTGGTCGCCGGGGCGTTCCCCGGCATGGCGCACGGGAACGGGACGCGCGGTGATCGTCGCGATCTCGTCGAGCACCGCGCGCAGGCTGACGGCATTGGCCGGTCCGCCCCCGAGATTGAACGCCTGTCCCTTCAGCGCCTCGATCCGATCGAGCAGGCCGAGATAGGCGGAGACCGCGTCTCGGACATGGAGGACGTCACGGACCTGCCGGCCGCTGCCGAAGATGGTGATCGTTTCGCCCGACAGCGCGCGCAGCAGGAAGTTCGCGACCCAGCCCTGGTCCTCGGTGCCGAACTGCCGGGGACCATAGATGCAGCTCATGCGCAGCACGGCGGCAGGGATCCCGTAGGACGCGGCGTAGTCGAGAACGTACTGGTCGGCGACGCCCTTGGAGCAGCCGTAGGGCGTGCGGAACTGGAGCGGGCGGCTCTCGTCGATCCCGCGGGCGGCGATGGCGGCATCCGCCGGCTCAAACCGGTCGTCGCGCTCGGCGAAGGCGAGGTCTTCGAGGCTGCCGTAGACCTTGTTGGTGCTGGCGAACACGACCGGGATGCGGTTTCCGGACAGCCGTACCGCTTCGAGGACATTGAGGGTGCCGCGCGCGTTGATGTCGAAGTCGTCCACCGGATCGACGAGGCTGGTGGTGACGGCCGTCTGCGCTGCGAGGTGGATCACCGCGCCCGCGCCGGAGAGGAGGGTGCGCATCGTCGGCGCATCGCGGACATCCGCGCGTTCGACGGCGAGGCGGCGGGTGTGCCGCTCCGCGAGCCACGCGAGGTTTTCCTCCACGCCGGGACGGCTCAGATTGTCGATCACCAGCACCGGCCGGCCGATGGATAGCAGCCGGTCGGCGATGTTGGAGCCGATGAAGCCGCAGCCGCCGATCACGGCAACCGGCGCGGCGGACGCCCTGTTGGGATCAAGGGCTCTCGTCATGATACGAGCCCCATGGCTTCGAGCTCCTGCTTCATCACGGCGCCGCGGTCGACCGCGACGGTGCCGCGCACCCAGTCGACGATCTCGCCGAGGGAATCCTCCAGCCGGTGGGCGGGGCGGTAGCCGAGAAGGTCGCGCGCCTTGGCGATGTCGGCGAAGCAGTGGCGGATGTCGCCCGAGCGCGCCTTGCCGAGCACCTCGGGCGTGAGATCCGGGCGGCCCATGGCATCGGCGAGCAGGGTGGCCACCTGCGCGATCGAATAGGCCTGGCCGCTGCCGACATTGATGACCTGCCCGCCAGCGCCTTCCTGTTCGAGCGCAAGCCGGAATGCGGTCGCGACGTCGCGGACGTGGACGAAGTCGCGCTTCTGATGGCCATCCTCAAACACCATCGGCGACTTGCCGTTGGCGAGGCGCGACGCGAAGTTGGCGAGCACGCCGGTATAGGGGTTGGAAAGCGCCTGCCCTGGCCCGAACACATTGAAGAGCCGCAGGGCGACGGCATCGACACCATAGGCACGGCCGAAGATCAGCACCGCGCATTCCTGGGCATATTTGGTGAGCGCGTAGATCGAGGCGAGATCGACCGGCTTCTGCTCGTCGGTGGCGACCGGAACGAGCGGCGATCCGTCCGCTGCGGCGGGATCCCAGAGGCCCGCCTGCATCCGCGACGGATTGCGGCGGGCATGGTCGAAGCGCTCGTCGTCGGCCGTCGTGTAGACGCCCTCGCCATAGACGCTCATCGAGGAGGCGACGACGATCCGCCTCACCGGATGGCGGATCAACGCCTCCAGCAGGACCGCCGTGCCGAGATCGTTGGCGCCGACATAGCGCGCGATCTCGTACATCGACTGGCCGACCCCGACTTCGGCGGCGAGATGCACCACGCCCTCGACGCCGTGCAGCGCCTCTTCCAGGCAGGCCCGGTCGCGAACGTCGCCCGTGACCAGTTCGACCCCGTCGGGAAGTCCGGCAAGGCCGTCCCCGTGCACCTGCTCGATCAGGGCATCGAGCACGCGCACCCGATAGCCGTGCCGCAGCAGCTCTTCCGCGACATGCCGGCCGATGAAGCCGGCTCCACCCGTGACAAGAATGCTTTTCACCGCCGAGTCCTCGCTTCGAGGCGTCGGGTCCACGACGCTTCTCAGCGACCGAACGGAGCTTCGGCAGCTTTGTTCCGCGTATCGCTGGGTCACGGACCGCACCGTTCAGGCCGGCCCAGCGGGAAGTCAGATGCGGGCGGAAAGTACCTGACGCGCGGGAACAATCCGGCCCGCGGGCTGTTCGGGGCTTGCTGACGAAAGGGCGAAGCGATGGACCGGACACGCCTGCTTTGGATTCTTGCCGCGGTGGTGATCGTCGCGATCGCCGTCTACGCCTTCAGCGCTTCCGGTCCGGAACGGCCCGGCCACCCCCCGCCCCACGCGCTCGACCAGTCGGAATGATCCCGATGCGACGCGAGCCGCCGGCAGAGACCCGGCGGTCCGACGCAAAACGCACTTCGGCAACGCCATGCCAGCAGCGAGGGATGCCATGATCATCGTTCTGACCTCCGCCGTGCTCGCCCTCGTCGGGCTCGCGCTTCTCACGGGCGGAGCCTGGCTGATCGTGCTCGGCGGCAGCTGGTTCTATGCCTTCATCGGCGCGATGTTCCTCGTCACCGCCGTCCTGCTCTACCGCAGGAAAGGGGCGGCGCTCGCGATCTACGGAATCCTCGTGCTCGCCTCCATCATCTGGGCGGTGTGGGAGGTCGGGTTCGACTGGTGGCAGCTCGCCCCCCGCGGCGGCGTCATCGTCGTGTTCGGGCTGTGGCTGCTGACGCCCTGGATACGGCGCGGGCTCGTCACCGATCGCGCTGCGGGACGTCGGCCGGACCGCTGGCCGCTCGCGGTGCCCGTTCTGGTCTCCGTCGCCGTCGCGGTCTACGCGATGACGATCGATCCCCACGACATGGCCGGCACGCTGCCGCAGCGCGCCGTCGCCTCCGCGGCACTCGGCGGAAACGTGCCGGACGGCGAGTGGCACCAATATGGCCGCACGCCCTATGGCCAGCGCTATTCGCCGCTCGACCAGATCAACGCCGAGAACGTCTCCCGGCTCAAGCTCGCGTGGCAGTACCAGACCGGCGACGTGAAGCTGCCGGACGACGTCTCCGAGACGACCTATCAGGTCACGCCGCTGAAGGTGGGCGACACGCTCTATCTGTGCACGCCGCACAACTGGGCGATCGCGCTCGATGCCCGCACCGGGCGCGAGAAGTGGAAATACATCGCCGAATCCGGCCTCAACCCGGACCGGCAGCACCAGACCTGCCGCGGCGTCACCTATTGGGTCGACCCGCAGGCGGCAACCGGAACGCCCTGCGCGACGCAGGTGTTCCTGCCGACATCCGATGCGCGCCTGATCGCGCTCGATGCCGCGACCGGAGAGGTATGCACCGGCTTCGCAGACCAGGGCACGCTGCATCTGGAAGCCGGCATGAAATACAACCCGGCCGGCTACTACTATTCCACCTCGCCGCCGGTCGTCGTCGACGGCAGGCTGATCATCGGCGGCGCCGTCAACGACAACTACTCAATCCACGCCCAGTCCGGCGTGATCCGCGCCTTCGACGCCCGCACCGGCACGCTGCTCTGGAACTGGGATTCCGGCAATCCGGACGAGACGGCGCCGCTCGCTCCCGGAGAGACCTACACCACCAATTCCCCGAACAGCTGGTCGGTTTTCAGCGTCGATGAGGGCCTCGGCCTCGTCTATATCCCGCTCGGCAACCAGGTTCCCGACCAGCTCGGCATGGGCCGCAGCCCGTCTGTCGAACGCTTCTCGTCCTCCATCGTGGCGCTCGACATCGCGACCGGGCAGGTGAGATGGGTGCGCCAGACGGTCCATCACGATCTCTGGGACATGGACGTCCCCGCGCAGCCGGTGCTGTTCGACCTGACGCGGCCGGACGGAACCGTGGTACCGGCGCTCGTCGGCCCGACCAAGCAGGGCGACATCTACGTGCTCGACCGGCGCAGCGGCGAGCCGATCATCCCCGTGCGTGAGGTGCCGGCCCCGGGCGGCACCATTCCCGAGGACTTCAGCGCGCCGACGCAGCCGATCTCGGACCTCACCTTCTCGCCGCCGCCGCTGCGCGAGCGGGACATGTGGGGCATCACGCTGTTCGACCAGCTCGCGTGCCGCATCGAGTTCCATCGCTACCGCTACGAAGGCCGCTACACCCCACCTTCCGTGCAGGGCACCATCGTCTATCCCGGCAATTTCGGCGTGTTCAACTGGGGCAGCGTGGCAGTCGATCCCGAACGCCAGGTCATGTTCGGGATGCCGACCTACCTCGCCTTCATCTCGCGGCTGGTGCCGGCCGCCGAGATTCCGCCGAAGGGGAACGAGAAAGGCAGCGAGCAGGGTCTCAACCGCAACGAGGGCGCGCCTTACGGCGTCTATATGGGGCCGTTCCTCGGGCCGCTGGACATTCCGTGCCAGGCGCCACCCTGGGGCTATGTCGCCGGCGTCGATCTTCTGACGGGCAAGATCGCCTACAAGCACAAGAACGGCACCGTCTACGACATGACGCCGCTGCCGCTGCCGTTCAAGCTCGGCGTGCCGGGCATCGGCGGCCCGCTGCTGACGCGAGGCGGCGTCGCCTTCCTCGCCGCCGCCGTCGACGACTACCTGCGCGCCTACGATGTGACCGATGGGCGGCAGCTCTGGGAGGCGCGGCTGCCCGCCGGCGGCCAGTCGACGCCCATGACCTACATGCAGGACGGCCGCCAGTACGTCGTGATCGTTGCGGGCGGTCACGGTTCCATCGGCACCAAGCCGGGCGATTTCGTGCTCGCCTACACGCTGGAGGGGAGCGAAGCGCCGGCACCGGCCCAATCGGCATCCATCCCGTGGCTGGTGACTCCGGCCGCTGCCCAGACGGCCCCGCCTGACGCCCAGGGGCTGCCGCCCTCCACGGCACCGCCGGTGGGATCGCCGTCGCAAGCCGCGCCTCCCGGACCGTCCCTGCCGGAGGCGACACCCCAACGCGCGGCCGACTCATGCTCCAGCGGTCCGGCCGGCGTCGCCGTGACGGACTGCACAGGTGGGGTGCTCGATCCGCTCGGCCCCATCGGGCAGGGCAACCGGACCATCCTGCTCAATGCGCTGGCGGTGATGCTGGTGATCGTGATCCCGACCATGGCCGCGACGGTGTGGTTCGCGTGGTGGTTCCGCGCCTCCAACCGCAAAAGCCGCTACGACCCGGATTTCACCTATTCCGGCCGCATCGAGATGATCGTCTGGTCGATCCCGACACTGACGATCCTCTTCATCGGCGGGCTGATCTACTACGGCTCGCACGACCTAGACCCGCGCAAGCCACTCGCCTCGGACAGGCCGCCGCTGGAGGTACAGGTCGTCGCCCTCGACTGGAAATGGCTGTTCATCTACCCGCAGCAGGGCATCGCGGCGGTCAACGAACTCGTCATTCCCGCCGGCACCCCCGTGCGGTTCCGCCTGACGTCGGCCAGCGTGATGAACGTGTTCTTCGTGCCGCAGCTCGGCACCATGATCTACGCGATGAACGGCATGGAGAGCGAGCTGAACCTCCAAGCCGACAAGGAAGCGGTGCTATACGGCCAGTCGGCCCACTATAGCGGCGCCGGCTTTCCCGACATGAACTTCGCGGTGCGTGCGGTCGCCCCACCGGCATTCGAGGCCTGGGCCGACGGTGTGAAGACCGGCGGGCGGGTTCTCGACGCGCAGGCCTACACCGCCCTCAGCCGGCAAAGCCAGAACGTCGCGCCCTTCACCTTCGGCAGCGTCCCGACCGGCCTGTTCGACGCCATCGTGCGCCAGGCCCTTCCGCCCGCACCGGGGCCCGGAACCGGCCGTGGTGGCGACCGGAACGTGCACCCCGTACCCCCGTCCGAAACCTCCGGCAACGCACTGTCCGCTCCTGCCGGCCACGCACATGAGGATGGTTGAACATGCTCGGCAAGCTCGACTGGTCCGCCATACCCTTCGACGAGCCGATCCCGCTGGTCGCCGCGCTGGTCGTCTTCCTCGGCATCGTCGCTGTGCTCGGCTGGATCACGGCGCGCGGTTACTGGCCTTATCTCTGGCGCGAGTGGATCACGTCGGTCGACCACAAGCGCGTCGGCGTGATGTACATCATCCTGTCCGTGCTCATGCTGCTGCGCGGCTTCGTCGACGCCATCATGATGCGGACCCAGCAGGCGGTCGCCGTCGGCGGCAGCGAGGGCTACCTGCCGCCGGACCACTACGACCAGATCTTCTCCGCGCACGGCACGATCATGATCTTCTTCGGCGCGATGCCGTTCATGATCGGGCTGATGAACTATGCCGTGCCGCTGCAGCTCGGCATCCGCGACGTGGCCTTCCCGACGTTCAATTCCGTGAGCTTCTGGCTCACCGCCTCGGGCGCCCTTCTCGTCAACGTCTCGCTGGTGATCGGCGAGTTCGCCCGCACAGGCTGGCTGCCCTACGCTCCGCTTTCGGAACTCGACTACTCGCCGGGCGTCGGCGTCGACTATTATCTCTGGGCGATCCAGCTTTCCGGCGTCGGCACGCTGATGACAGGGGTCAATCTCGTCACCACGATCCTGAAGATGCGTGCGCCCGGCATGGGCTATCTGCGCATCCCGATGTTCTGCTGGACGTCGCTCGCCGCGAACCTTCTCATCGTCGCGGCCTTCCCGATCCTCACGGCCACGCTCGCGATGCTGACGCTGGACCGCTATCTCGGCTTCCACTTCTTCACCAACGAAGCCGGCGGCAACCCGATGATGTTCGTGAACCTCATCTGGGCCTGGGGGCATCCGGAGGTCTACATCCTCGTGCTGCCGGCCTTCGGCATCTTCTCGGAGATCTTCTCGACGTTCTCGTCGAAGCCGCTGTTCGG
>JAEZMP010000631.1 GCA_023442215.1 Pseudomonadota bacterium | reverse complement strand
ACGGTCTTGAGGTCCGAAAAGCTGTGTCGCTGCCCGCCGAGCAGCACGCTGTACTTGCCCATGAAGGCGAGCGTATGGGCTGCCTCCGTCCGCAGCAAGGATGATTTTTATGCAAACGCTGCCTTGCGCGTGGACATTCGGGGCACCCGCCGCGGCTGTCGTCGGATTGTCACCTTTCCGATCTCTATTCGCCGCGTGACCCGGCGCGCCGGCCTTGCTAAACAGGCGGCGGACCGGTGTTCCGCGTCCGTTCGTCCGCCTCGTCGCGCCGCCTTTGTGTTCTCGCCGTCCGGCCGTTCGGCCGGCCCTGGAGGGTTTCGATGTCGCCCGCTCGCCCGACCGACAATGCCTTTCTCGGTCCGATCAGGAAGGCGTCGGAAGAATCGACCTTTGCCGGCGCGCTGTCCTTCATGCGGCGGCGCTATTCGCGCGACCTCACCGGCATCGACGCCGTGGTGTGGGGCATTCCGTTCGACGCCTCGGTGACGAACCGGCCGGGCGCGCGGTTCGGCCCGCAGGCGATCCGGCGCGCTTCGGCGATCCCGTCGGGCGATCCGCAATATCCGTTCGGCTTCGACATGTTCGAGGAACTCGCGGTGATCGACTGGGGCGATTGCGCCTTCGATCCCGGCTTCCCGATGGAGATGGCCGCGACCGTGCGGGCCGAGGCCGAGAAGATCCTCGAGTCCGGCGCGTTCCTCTACACCCTCGGCGGCGATCATTTCGTCACCTGGCCGCTGCTGCAGGCCCACGTCGCCAAGCACGGTCCGCTGGCGCTGGTGCAGTTCGACGCCCACCAGGACACCTGGGACGACGACGGCAACCGCATCGACCACGGCAGCTTCGTCGCCCGCGCGGTGAAGGAAGGCCTGATCGACGTCGAGCATTCGATTCAGGTCGGCATCCGCACCCATGCGCCGCAGGATTGCGGCATCGAGATCGTATGGGGCCACGAGGTGGAGACGCTGGGCGTCGCCGGCCTCGTGGAGTGCATTACCTCCCGGGTCGGCACCGCCAAGACTTACCTGACGTTCGACATCGACTGCCTCGATCCGGCGTTCGCGCCGGGCACGGGCACGCCGGTCGCCGGCGGCCTTACCAGCCGCGAGGCGATGATGACGCTGCGCGGCCTCGGTTCGCTCGACATCGTCGGCAGCGACGTGGTCGAAGTCGCACCCGCCTACGACCATGCCGACATCACGGCGATCGCCGGCGCGACGGTCGCGACGATGGTTCTGGGGCTCGTCGCGGAACGACGACGCGCGGGCGTCTGAAAGGACGCCGCAAGCCGCGCCGTTCGCGCGGCGCCTTCTGTCGTCTCGGCGTCACGCCGTCACGACAGCATAGCCGTCATCGCCGCGCCCGCTGCGGAAGGCCGATCCGGTATCGGAGGCCCCGCCGGCGCGGAGCGCCTCAAGGCCCCGATCCACGGGATCAGATCCATGTCCAAGAAACTCAACGTCGCCGTTCTCGGCGCCTCCGGCTATACCGGCTCCGAACTCGTGCGGATGCTCCTGCGCCATCCGGCGGTGGAGATCGTCGCCCTGTCCGCCGATTCCAAGGCCGGCAAGACGATGGCCGACGTCTTCCCCCAGTTCGCGCCGTTCGCGCTGCCGCGGCTCGTGAAGATCGACGAGATCGATCTCGGCCTCGTCGACGTGGTGTTCTGCGCGCTGCCTCACGCCACCACGCAGGTGGTGCTGAAGGGCGTCATCGCCGCCAAGCCGGACCTGAAGGTGATCGACCTCTCCGCCGATTTCCGGCTCGCCGATCCCGCCGCCTACGAGACGTGGTACGGCCACGCCCACCAGGCGCTGGAGCTTCAGGCCGAAGCGGTCTACGGGCTCACCGAGATCCATCGCGCGGCCATCGCGAAGGCGCGGCTCGTCGCCAATCCCGGCTGCTTCACCACCTGCTCGCTGCTGCCGGTGCTGCCGCTGCTCGCGGCCGGCGCGATCGATCCCGACGAGATCGTGGTCGACGCCAAGACCGGCATGTCCGGCGCGGGCCGGGCCGCGAAGGAGGCGATGCTGTTTTCCGAGGTCGCCGAGGGCCTGCACGCCTATGGCGTCGCCAACCATCGCCACACCGCCGAACTCGATCAGGAATACAGCCTCGCCGCCGGCCGGCCGGTGAAGCCGACCTTCACGCCCCACCTGACGCCGATGATCCGCGGCATCTACGCCACGATCTATGTGCGCACGACGGCGGGCCACGATGCGGCGGGCCTGCACGGCATCCTCGCCGAGCGCTACAAGGCCGAGCCGTTCGTGACCGTGCTGCCGCTCGGGCAGGTGCCGCAGTCGCGCCACGTCAAGGGTTCGAACCACGTCCAGATCGGTCTGGTGCCGGACCGGATCCCGGGACGCGCCATCGTGATCGCCACGCTCGACAACCTCGTGAAGGGCGCGTCGGGGCAGGCGATCCAGAACATGAACGTCGTCTGCGGCCTCGCCGAGGGCACCGGCATCGACCAGGTCGCGCTGTTCCCCTGATCGTCATCTCCTGATCCCGCATCCTTGATCGCGGGCGCGCGGCGCCGGTTCCCCCCGAACCGGCGCCGCAAACCTTTTCGGCGTCCCGCCCGCTTATTCCTCGCGCATCGAGCGGGCGAGCTGGTCCGTCAGCGGCTTCGTCAGGTAGCTGAGCGGCGTGCGGTCGGCGGACACCACGAACACCTCCGCCGGCATCCCCGGCATCAGCCGTTTGCCGCCGAGCCGCGCGAGTTCCGCCTCGGGTATCGACACCTTCACCGCGTAGTAGGGCTGGCCGTTGACCGGATCGGTCAACCGGTCGGCCGAGATCGTCAGGAGCGCGCCGTCGATCTCCGGCGTGGTGCGCTGGTCGAACGCCGAGAGGCGGATGCGCGCGGCCTGCCCGGCATGGAGCTGGTCGACGAAGGTGGGCTCGACGCGGGCCTCCACGATCATCGCCTCCTTGTCCGGCACGATGTTCATCACCACGTCCGCCGGCTTCACCACGCCGCCGATGGTGTGGAAGGCGAGGTTGTTGACCGTGCCGCTGACCGGGGCGCGGATGTCGATGCGGTCGAGCTTGTCGATCGCGGCGACGCGCTGCTCGGTCAGGTCCTGCACGTTCGATTCCGCCTCGCGCAGTTCCGTCAGCACCTTCTCGCGGGCGTCGCGCTTCAGCTCCAGGATCTGGAGCTGCAACTCACCGATGGACTGCTTCACCGCCGCGATCTCCGAGCCGTGGCCGGCGATGTTACCTTCGAGTTCGGCTTCCTGCCTCTCCAGCGCGAGCACGCGGGGCAGCGGCATCAGCCCCTTCTCATAGAGCGCGCGGGAGCCTTCGAGTTCCTTCAGGATCAGGTCGCGCTGGCGCTCCTGCGAGGCGCGCTGGGAGGAGATGCCCTTGATCTGCTCCTGGCTCTGGGCGATCGAGGCCTCCAGCCGGTCGACCTGGGCCTTCAGCGTGTCGCGTCGCGCCTCGAACAGCCGCACCTGGCCGGAAAACACGCGGTCGGCGATCTCGGCGCCGGTCTCCAGCGTGGCGTCGGCCGGCACGTCGCCGCGGGCGTGGCTCGTCAGCGCGGAGGCGAGCTTCGGATCGCTCCCGGCCGTCGCCATCATGCTCTTCCAGCGCCGGTCGCTCGCCACCATGGCGTCGAGCATCGCCGGCCGGGTCATCGCCGCCGCGTCGTCGCGCTCGGTTTCGAGCCGGGCCTTGCGGGCCAGCGCTTCGTAAAGCCGGTTCTCGATGATGGCGAGCTGGGTGCGCAGGTCGGTGGCGTCGAGCCGCACGAGCACGTCGCCGGCCTCCACGGCCTGACCGTCCTTGACGAGGATCTCGTCGATGATGCCGCCGTCGAGATGCTGCACCGCCCGGCTCTGGCCCTCCGTCGCCACCACGCCGGCGGCAACCACCGCGCCGCTGATGGAGGCGAAGGCCGACCAGCCGCCGAACCCGAACACCACGATGGCGCAGACCCAGAGACCGAAGCGCAGCGGCCCGTCATAGAGCGCCGGTTCCCGGCCTTCTGTGCCGCCGCGATGCGGCAGCCGGGGGCCGAAATGCGCGACGAGGCCGCGGGCGGACGCGGCACCCCGCCGGGTTGCGGCGATGACCGCCGCGAAGCCGCGCACCGGGCTTCCGCCGGCGGCACGGCCGTCTGCGGCCGTCTCGTCCGCCGACATTGCGGCGGCGTCGCGGGTGGCTTCGGCCGGCGCGTCGGAACCGGCGTTCGCCGTTTCCGGCGCGGGGCGGGCGCTGTGCGGGAGGGCTTCCTGCGTGGCGGCTTCCTGCGGGGCGCTCATGCGCGTTGCTCCAGGGCGTGGACGCCGGGTTTCGGCGGCGTTGCGTTGCTCTGCATCATGTCGCGCATCACCGCTTCCTTCGGGCCGCAGGCGACCTGCCTGCCGTCCTTCACGATCAGCACCCGGTCGACCGCCGCGATGGCGCTCGGCCGGTGGGTGATGACGACCACCGCCGAGCCGCGCTGGCGGGCCTTCTGGATCGCCTCGGTGAGCGCAGCGTCGCCGTCCTGGTCGAGATTGGCGTTGGGCTCGTCGAGCACGATCAGCGCCGGGTTGTCGTAGAGCGCCCGGGCGAGCGCGATCCGCTGGCGCTGTCCGCCGGAGAGCGCGGCGCCGCCGAGGCCGAGCCGCGTCATGTAGCCGTTCGGCAGGCGTAGGATGAGGTCGTGGGCACCGGCGGCCTGCGCGGCCTCGATGACCTTGGCGTCCGTCGCGTCCGGGGCGTGGCGGGAGATGCAGTCGCGCACGGTGCCGCCGATCAGTTCCACGTCCTGCGGCAGGTAGCCGATGTGGCGGCCGAGCAGATCCGGGTTCCACTGGTCGAGGGTGGCGCCGTCGAGCCGCACCGTGCCGGCGAGCGGCCGCCACAGCCCGACCATCAGCCGGGCGAGGGTGGACTTGCCGGAGGCGCTCGGACCGAGGATGCCGAGCCCGTCGCCGGGGGCGAGCGAGAAGTTGATGCCCTGCAGCACCGGCTTGGCGACCCCCGGCGGAGCGGCGACGACGCCGGCGAGCGAAAGATGGCCCTGCGGCTTCGGCAGGGTGACCCGCGCCGGCTCCGCCGCGTTCTGGCTGAGGCGCGCGTCGAGCCGGCGCCACGCGTTGCGCGCCGCGGCGACGGCCTTCCACTGCGCGACGATCTGATCGATCGGCGCGAGGGCGCGGCCGAGCGTGATCGAGGAGGCGATCATCACGCCGCCGGTCGCCTCGTGCTTGATCACCAGCACGGCACCGAGGGCGAGCGCCGCCGATTGCAGGAACAGGCGGAAGGCGCGCGAGGCGGAGGCGATGCGCGCGCCCGCGTCGCCCGAGGCACGCTCGGCCTCGATGGCGGCCCGCCGCTCCGATCCCCACAGGTTCACCACCGCCGGCACCATGCCGAGCGCGGTGATCGCCTCGGCGGACCGGCGGGCGCCGTCCAGCACCGCGACGGCGGCACCGCCGTGGCGCGCGGCCGTCAGCATGGGTCGCGAGGTCAGCTTGTCGGTCAGGATCGCGAGCGCGATCACCACCAGCGCGCCGACGACGCCGACGAGGCCGAGCGACCAGTGCAGCATCGCGAGCACGCCGAGATAGAGCGGCACCCAGGGGATGTCGAACATCGCCAGCGGTGCCGGTCCCGCGAGGAACCGGCGCACGGTGCCGAGATCGGCCAGCGGCTTGCCGTCCGCCGCCGTGCGCGTGCCGGCGAAGGAATCGGCGATCTCCATGCGGAACGCCACCGGCGCGAGGTCGTCCTCGAGGCCATCGGCCACCCGCGACAGCACCCGCCCGCGGGCGAAGTCGATCAGGGCATAGGCAAGGTAGAGGGCGGTCGCCAGCAGGCCGATGGCGGCGAGGGTCGGCATGGAGCGGCTCGACAGCACCCGGTCGTAGACCTGGAGCATGAACAGCGGGCCGGTGAGCATCAGCACGTTCGCGACGCCGCTGAACAGCGCCACGCCCCAGAAGCCGCGGCGGCTGCGCGCGAGCGCTGCCAGCACCGAGCTCCCGTCGCCGGCCACGCTCCCCGTGGCGGCCCCGCTTCGCGGCGTTCCCGCCGCCGGCACCCTGCCGGCTCTCAGTTGGTCGGGCCCCCGCATGGCCGCCTCCGTGTTCGCATCAACCGTCGTTCGCATGATCCGCCCCCACCCGGCAGGCGCTGGCCGGTGGCCTCGCGCCCGCCCAGACGGCATCGCCTCGTGGCGGGAAGGTGGGCGGAATCGGTGCGGTTTTGAACCGCCGTTCGTCGACCGGATCAGCCGGCTCGTCGATTTGCCGCCCCCGCATCGCCGAAAACGGCGCGGTCCTGAGCACTTTCCGATCGGATGGACGCATCCGATCGACAAGACATCGCCCCGGCTTCGAAGCCTGGAGCCTATTCCTGCCGTTCGGTTCGGTTCGATCTGAACGGGATGGGCTCAAGGGGCCGCGCCGTCGGTTCGAGCGCTCGCCGTCCGGATGGCGTCATCCGGACGGCGGCGGTCGCGCGCCCGTCAGACGGTCAGGCCGTCGGCGGCGTGGAGCGGGTTGGTGACGTCCGCCGCGTCGGCCGCGTCGAGAACCGCCTTCCATTCCGCAAGCGCGGAGGCATCCTTGGCGGCGATGTCGTCGATCGACATCTCCGCCAGCGTCACGCCCGCGAGCGTATAGGTCTGCTGGTTCGAGGGGATCGAGATCACCACCGAGCCGTCGTGTTCGGACACGTCGAAATTGTCGGCGGAGAACCAGCCGAAATCGAGCGTGTCCTTCGCCGGGTCGAAGTCGATGGTCTGGTGGGTGCCCCAGGCCCAGGTGATCGTCGTCGTGGTCGCGTCATGATCGGAGCCGTGGCCGGGATCGGTGCCCGTGCCCGTTCCCGGATCGGTCCCGGGGTCGGTGCCCGGATCGGTGCCGCCGCCGGTGCCCGGATTTTCGCCGGTGCCGGTTCCGCCGCCGGTGTGGCCGCCCTCGGACGAGCCGGTGCCGACGGTCTTGAAGATCGAGCTGAAGTCGTACTTGTCCTGGACGACGCCGCTGCCGACCGGCGAGACGCTGCCGACGGTGCTGCCGTTGTCGCGGCCGAGCGACCACATCGAGATGCCGGCCACGGCGTCGTTCGACTGCACGAAATCGACGAGCTGATAGGCATCCTCGAGCGTGAACACCTCGCTCGTCACGTCGTTGATGCCGATCATCGGGGTGATGACGATCTGCGCGTCGAGGCCGATGGAATGCAGCTGCGCGATGGTGGCGAGCGCCGCGGAGATGGCGTCGTTGCCCATGTCGCCGGTGTCGTAATAGGCACCGTAGTCCATCGCCATGATGTTGACGGTGTCGATCTCGACGCCGGCATGCATCGCCGCCGACAGCAGGTTCAGCCCGTCCTGGGTCAGGCCCGTGGTGAGCACCGGCAGCGTGAACGAGACATCGAGGTCCGGGTTCGCGTGCTGGAGCGCGACCAGCGCCTCGTTGCGCAGCGCGTTCGCCGCCGTGTTGGCGATGGCGGCGCCCTCGACGTCGAAGTCGATCTTGTTGACGTGGTAGGAGTCGATCACCGACTGGTAGGCCGCCGTCAGCGCCGAGGCGCTGGAGAAGGTGAGGGCGGGTTCCTGACCGTTGGCGCCGCCGAACGAGATCGTGACGTCGACGCCGAGCTGCTGCACCGCCGCGATCTGGTCGTGGATCGTGTTGCCGTTCGGCAGGGTGTCGTTGGCGATGGTGCCGACGCCGCCCCAGCCGATGGTGTTGGTGCCCGACGAGAGCACGAACGCCAGCGTGACGGCGCTGACGCCGGCCGAGGTGACGATGCCGACGAGGTCCTGGCTCGTCATCAGCGACATGTCGATATAGGGCGAGAACGACTTCTCCGACGCCTCGGCGCCTTCGGTCCGGGTGGTGACGCTGACGGGATCGGAAGCATCGGAGTGCCCGGCTTCGTCGACCGCGACGACGGTGAAGGCGTAGGT
>JAEZMP010000615.1 GCA_023442215.1 Pseudomonadota bacterium | reverse complement strand
CGGCGACGAGGTTCGCGAGCCGGCGTTCGGCATGCGGGCGATGTGGATCTCGGAAGCCTATGGCGGCGAAATCCGGCGGGCCGGCTTCACGCCGGTCGACAATCTCTCGGTGGTGCTGACGCATCTCAGCGAGGTCATTCGCAACAACCTCGCGCAGCTTCTGTCCTACAAGGACATGCGCAGCCTACTGGACCGGCTCGATCCGGAATACAAGAAGCTGATCGACGACATCGTGCCGTCGCAGATTTCCTTCTCGGGCCTGCAGGCGGTGCTGAAGCTGCTGCTGGCGGAGCGGGTGTCCATCCGCAACCTTCACCTGATCCTGGAAGCGATCGCCGAGATCGTGCCGCACGCCCGGCGCTCCGAGCAGGTGGCGGAGCACGTGCGGATGCGCATGGCGCAACAGATCTGCGGCGACCTTTCGGAGAACGGCGTGCTGAGCGTGCTGCGTCTCGGCAACCGGTGGGATCTCGCCTTCCATCAGAGCCTGAAGCGGGATGCCAAGGGCGACGTCATCGAGTTCGACATCGATCCGCGCCTCGTCGAGCAGTTCGGGACCGAGGCCTCCCAGGTCATCCGCGACCGCATGCGCGACGGACGCATGTTCGTGCTCGTGACGGCGCCGGATGCGCGGCCCTATGTGCGCATGATCATCGAGCGCATGTTCGCTTCGCTGCCGGTGCTGTCCCACGTCGAGATCGCGCGCGGCGTCGAGATCAAGTCGCTCGGGACGATCTCGTGAACGAGATCACGTCCACGGGGGTCCTTTCGGCCTTCGTGGTGTTCTGCCGCGTGGGTGGCTGCCTGATGATCATGCCGGGCTTCTCCTACGGGCTCATTCCCGTGCGAGTCCGGCTGTTCGTGGCCTTCGCCGTTGTGCTCGCCCTTCTCGGCGTCGTGCCTGTCGACCGGATCGCAACGCTCGAGACGGTCGATGTCGGCGAACTCCTCCGGCTGATCGCCGTCGAGACCCTGGTCGGGGTGTTCATCGGGCTGATGGGCCGGATGTTCTTCATGATGCTGCAGATGATTCTGATCGCCATGGTCACGGCGATCGGCCTCGGCGGACTGCCGGGAACCATGCCCGACGACACCGAGATGCTGCCCGCCCTCGCGACCCTGATTTCGCTTGCGGCGCTGACGACGCTGTTCGTCACCGACATGCACTGGGAGTTGCTCAAGGGCATCGCCGAGTCCTACCGCGCGATTCCGCTCGGCATAGGCCTCTCGCCGGCCGTGGCGCTCGCAAGCATCACCGATCAGATGACGGACACCTTCCTGCTCGTGCTCAGGATCGGCAGTCCCTTCATCGTCTATTCCATCATCGTGAATTTTGCGGTCGGACTGGCGAACAAGCTCGTCCCGCAGATCCCGGTCTACTTCATCACGACGCCGTTCGTGATCGCGGGCGGCCTGATGCTGCTCTATCTGACCATCGACGAATTCCTGCTCAACTTCATCGACGGCTTCTCGCGATGGGCGTTCGGCGGATGAAGCGGGGGAGGGGCTGATCATGAGCAAGGCGACGAAGCGGGTTCGCCGCATCGTGAAGGTGCAGCAGGAGATGCACCGGCTGGCGGAATGGCGCCAGGCCGAGCTCGTCCGCCGGGAAAACGAACTCAAGGCCGCCCAGGAGGAGATCGTCCAGGTCTTCAACGATCACGACAAGCTCTATGGCGTGGTCATCGAGCCGATGGCACGCAAGCTGAAGTCGCTCGCCGGCGAGGAGACGCGGGTCGTCCGCGACCGCGAGGCCCAGGACCGCCGCGTCGTGGAGGAGGCCGTGCGCCTCAAGCGCGCGGAGCGGATGGCTGCGCGGGTCGAGGACGACGCGCGCCAAGCCGAGGAGAAGCAGAGCCTGCGCGACCTCATCGAGCAGCTCTCGGGATCTGGCGGCGCAAGCTTCCCGTAAGCCCCATGTCGCAGAGTGACGGCCATGATGCCGTCAGTCTTCGCGATGTAGGTCGATCCATGTCGGTCAGCATTCCATCGGATATCGTGCTCGACGTCGTGCACGCCGCGGACCCGCTGCGTTACCAGAGCGCGGCCGACCGCCTGTTCCGGGCCGGCCAGACCGGTGGCTCGGACGCGTTCCAGGATGTCTTCGATACGTTCGGCGCCGGCGCCGGCCCGCGTCGGGCCGGGGGCTATGGCAGCCTCGATTCCCTTGGCGTGAGCGGACGGACGGTGCCGGTGGCCAACGCCTGCTCGCCCGGCGGCCAGGACGGGACGGAGCGTGCGGCGCTCAAGAAGTATCAGGCCTTCGAGGCGATGGCGCTGTCGAGCTTCGTTCAGGAGATGCTGCCCAAGGATGCCGAGGCGGTGTTCGGCAGCGGCACGGCCGGCGATGTGTGGAAGACCATGCTCGCCGAGCAGATCGGCAACCAGATCGCCGCAGCCGGCGGCATCGGCATCGCCAAGCAGCTATTGAAGAGCCACCCGGTCGACGATGGCGAGGCCAGCCGGGCCGAAGCCACGCTCGGCCCGGTGTCACTGTCTTCGGTGCTGTCGCAGCTGCCATCCGGTGGCTACCCCGACGACGCTTCGTCCGGCGCGGTAAAGGCACCGGACAGCGAGGATCTTATCTGAGGAATGAGTATGGCGAACAGCGATCAGGCCCTCGTCGTCGTCCACGGAGCCGCTGACATTCAGACCGGTCCCGCCGCGATTGCGCCGTTGCTGGCGGCCTTCGATCGTCTCGAGGATGTGCTGGATGTGGAAACGACGGCGCTGCAGCAGCGCATTGCCGTCGACTACAACGACTTCGGGCTACGCAAGAGCCGCAGTCTCCTCGAACTGACGCGGATCGCGCGCGTCGTCGAGAGCAGCGGCCCGCTACATCCCGACGTGGCCGCGCGCCTGCCTCTCCTCCAGGCCAAGCTCGAACTCAATCAGGAACTTCTGGCGATTCATCTCGCCGCGGCGCGCGAGGTGGCCGAGGTGATCGCCGCCGCCACCCAGGCCGCGGAGTCCGACGGAACCTACTCGGCGTCGATCGCCCAACAGGGGGGAGGGCGCTGATGTTCAGAATCAGCGCGACCGCTCTGTGGATTCTCGCGGTGGCGCTGATATCGAGCTTTGGTGCGGCCTACTGGGCGGCCAACAACGACAACGCCAATCAGCCCGCGCCCTACCTCGAGGGACTCGAGTATCGCAAGCTTCCGCTGATCACGGTGCCGATGATCGTGAACGGC
>JAEZMP010000507.1 GCA_023442215.1 Pseudomonadota bacterium | reverse complement strand
CGCCTATCCCTTCGCCCCGATCAGGGTGGAAAGGAAAAGAGCACGGCGCCGGCAGGAAGATGCACGGTCTGCAGACACGCCAGAGGCGACGCCATGCGCCGCCCCTGCGATCTAGACTGCGGACCCTGACGGACCCGGCCGCGGCTTCAGCCGCGACCGCGCCGGATCAGGCGAACAGCAGGATCAGCGCGACGAGCAGCGAGAAGATGCCCAGCGCTTCCGTCACGGCGAAGCCGAAGATCAGGCGGCCGAACTGGCCGTCGGCGGCGGACGGATTGCGCAGCGCGCCCGAGAGATAGCTCCCGAAGATGTTGCCGAGGGCGACGGCGGCGCCGCCCATGCCAAGGCAGGCAATACCGGCGCCGATGTACTTCGCAGCTTCCGCGTCCATGGTGGCTCCTTAAGTTTGAACTGGTCGAGTTCCGGATCGGGTTGGTGGAGAGAGACCCGCCTGCTGCGGAACCGCGTCCTCCCGGGCTCAGTGGCCGGGGTGGATCGCGTCGTTGAGATACATGCAGGTCAGGACGGTGAAGACGTAGGCCTGGAGGAACGCCACCAGCACTTCGAGCGCGGTGATCGCCACCGTCATCGCGAGCGGCAGGATCGCGCCGATCCATCCGCCGACGCCAAGCGCGCCAAGGGCAACCACGAGGCCGGCGAACACCTTAACGGTGATGTGGCCCGCGAGCATGTTGGCGAAGAGACGAACCGATAGGCTGATCGGACGCGAGAGGAACGAGATCACCTCGATCGCGGTCACCAGCGGAATGAGCAGAGCCGGCACGCCGTGGGGCACGAACAGCTTGAGGAAGCCGAAGCCGTGCTTGCGGAAGCCGGCGATCACGACCGTCAGGATGACGATCATCGCGAGCGCGAACGTCACGATGATGTGGCTGGTGACCGTGAAGAAATAGGGGAACAGGCCGTAGAGGTTCGCAACGAGCACGAACATGAAGATCGAGAACACCAGCGGGAAGAACTTCATTCCCTCGGTGCCGGCCGAACTTCGCAACGTATTTGCGACAAATTCGTATGACATCTCGGCAGCAGACTGCCACCGCCCGGGCACCAGCCCGCGGCCGCGGGTGGCGAGGCCGAGGAACAGCACCGAGGTGACGACGACCACCGCCATGAACAGCGCCGAGTTCGTGAACGACAGATCCAGGCCACCGACCTGAATGTCGACGATCTTGGAAAGCTGGAATTGATGGATCGGATCGTTCGACACCCGCCGAGCCCCTCATGTCAGCGGGCATCGGCCCGCTTCGTCCTCAAACCCGCGCCGCCGGACATTCCGTCCGACAGGCCCGTCGCCTTGCGGCTTACTTTCCGATCCGATCTTCGGGCGGAGGCATGCGCCCCACCGCCCGCATCACGTTCAGGATGCCCGCAACAAACCCGAGCAGCAGGAAAATGATCAGCCCGAACGGCAACGTGCCGAGGAGATAATCGATTCCCCACCCGATGGCACCGCCGATGGCTATGCCCCCGATGAATTCCGAACTCAAGCGGAACGCCTGGTTCCAGCCCGCCGTATCGCGGCTCGAGAACCATGCTCCACCCTGTTCCGCCCGCGCCTTCTTCTTTGCGCGGCCTTCCAGAGCGGCATCCAGCCTGGCCCTTCGTGCCCGGAGTTCCGCGTCGCCGAGCGGATCGTGCGCGGCATCGGCATTTTCATTTCCGTCCCGAGGTTCACGCGTCATATCGTTCCCCCGCCGGAAAACGAGCCCCCCGGGACCCGAAATCGCGCGCACAATAGGCATGGGCCGGACGGGCTGTCAAGGCGAGGAAATGACGGCATAACGCGTTGATCGGTCTCGGTTATTTCCAGACTGCGTTCGATGCGACAATCGGCGCCGCCGGCCTTTGGCCGTGTGGCTGCGCTGTCAACTGGCTTCCCGGAAGCTTTCCGCGGTTTCGAGGTCGACAGAGACGACCTGGGATACGCCATGTTCGACCATGGTCACGCCGAACAATCGGTGCATTCGCGACATCGTGATCGGATTGTGGGTGATCACGAGGAAGCGCGTGTCGGTGCGGCGGGTCATTTCGACCACGAGATCGCAGAATCGCTCGACATTCGCGTCGTCGAGCGGCGCGTCCACCTCGTCGAGCACGCAGATCGGCGCCGGATTGGTCAGGAACACGGCGAAGATCAGGGCAAGCGTCGTCAGGGCCTGTTCCCCGCCGGACAGAAGTGTCAGCGTCTGCGGCTTCTTCCCGGGGGGGCGGGCGAAGATCTCGAGGCCGGCCTCCAGCGGGTCGTCGGCCTCTACCAACGCCAGCTCCGCGCTTCCGCCCTCGAACAGATGGGTGAAGAGCTGGCGAAAGTGGCCGTCCACGGTCTCGAACGCCGCCATCAGCCGCTCGCGCGCCTCGCCGTTGAGTGTGCTGATTCCCTGCCGCAGCCGCTTGATCGCCTCGGTCAGGTCGTCACGGTCGGCGACCAGGCTGTCGCGGCGCGCCTCGACTTCATCCGCTTCGGCCTCGGCCCGCAGGTTGACGCCACCAAGCCGTTCGCGTTCCGCCTTCAGCCGGTCAAGCCGGCCTTCGATGACCGCGACGTCCGGCGGCGGCGCGGACGGATCGATCTCCGCAATGGCGGCGGCCTCGCGGGGCAGGCAGTCCAGCGCGTCCGCGATGCGGCCTTCGATCTCCACCCTCCGGTCGCGGGCGGCGGCGAGACGTTCCTCGGCGCGCGCCCGCCCCTCCCGGGCGGTCGAAAGGGACGCGAGAGCTGCGCGTGCCACGCGATCGGCCTCCGCGAGAGCGTAATCGCCGGCGGCGCGGGCTTCGGCCGCGGCGAGGCGCGCTTCATCGGCGGCGGCGATCTCGGCCTGAAGCGCACGACGGCGCCCGGCGTGTTCCTCGGGCGCATCGATGAGCGCCACTCGCTCGTCCTCGATTTCCAGCCGGCGCTGGTCGAGATCGACCGCGCGGCGCTGCGCCTCCTGGGCCCTGAGCCGCACGGCCTCGCGCTCGCGGGCGATCGCCGAGAGCCGCCGCGCCCGCATCTCGCTTTCCCGCGCACCGGCCGCCGCCTGCGCCCGCACCTCGGTCAGTCGGGATCGGGCCTCGCCGACGGCCGCACCAAGGCGAATCAATTCGATCTCATGGCCCCCTGCGACGGGGAGCGCGGCGAATGCGGATTCGGCTTCCGCGCTGGCAGCCCGCGCCGCTTCGAGGTCGGCGCCCCGGCGAGCCGCCACGTCGGCGAGTGCGGACCGGCGCCGCTCGATCTCGGCGACGGCACGCTCCGCCGCGGCGAGACCGTCTCGCGCCCGGGCGGCAAGACGCTGGCGTTCGCGCGCGGCGTCGCGTGCGCCCTTCTCGGCGGCTACGGCCCGCGAGGCCGCAAGCTGGGCGGCGGCAAGCGCATCGCGGGCGGCATCGCGCACGGTGATCGCGGCGGCGAGCTCATGCTCGATCTCGGCGAGGCGGTTGCGCTGGGCCAGCCGCTGCGCGGCCACGCTCGGCGCCTCCGGCGAAGAGACGAAACCGTCCCACCGCCACAGATCGCCGCCGCGGCTGACGAGCCGCTGCCCCGGCCTGAGCACCGCCTGCAGGATCGGCCCCTCCGCTGCCTCGACGACGCCGATCTGGGCGAGCCGGCGCGCGAGCGCTTCCGGCGCGCGGACGTGGGCGGCAAGCGGCGCGGCGCCGGCGGGCAGCGCCGGATCGCCCGGCTCGGTACCCACCCCGGACCAGCGCGCCGGTGCCGCCGGATCGAGCGAGGCGTCGAGATCGTCGCCGAGAGCAGCCGCAAGCGCGGTCTCGTATCCCGGATCGACGGTGATGGCGTCGACCACCGGCGCATACCGCCCGCCGGTGCCCGCAGAGAGGATGCGCGCGAGCGTGCGCGCTTCCGTATCGAGCCGCTGCACCGTCTCGGCGGCGACGGCCGCAGGCCCGCGGGCCACGGCTTCCGCGTCGCGGGCCGCGGCGAAATCGGCCTCGGCGAGGGCGACGGCTTCCTCGGCCGCGAACAGGGCCGCCTCCGCGTCTTCCAACGCCTCGCGCGCTTCCGCGGGGCCGCTTTCGGCGGCAAGCCGCGCCTCGACATCGGCTCGCTCGCGCGCAAGGGCGGCAAACTCACGCTCGAGCTCCGTCACGCGCTCGGCGGCGATCCTGACGGCTCTCTCCAGCGAGGCGCGCCGGGCGGCCGCCTCCGCGGCGGCGCGGGTGGCGGCGCCGTGCGCTTCTTCCGCCGCGGACAATGTTTCTTCCGCATCCGCGACCTCGGCGCCGAGGGTCGCTGCCCGGTCGGCCGCGTCAGCCTCCTCCGCCGCAAGGGCTTCGGCTTCGTCCGACAGGGCGTCGCCGGCGACGCGCGCGTCTTCCACGAGGCGCTGCTCGCGGGAGAGGTCCTCGGCCATCTGCACGATGCGGCGCTCGAGTTCGACGAGGCGTTCGCGGGCGCGGCGCTCCTCCGCCGCAAGGGATTCGGCCGCGGCCTGAAGGCGGGCGAGCGCGGCACCGGCGGCGGCTTCGCGCTCGCGAAGGCCTGGCATGGCGGCGGCGGCGACGGCCTGATCGCGGGCGGCATTTCCCTGAACCACCGCTTCCGCCTGCGCGGCATCGGCGGCGGCGGCAAGCGCGGCTTCCGCCTCGCCGACCTGCGCGCGCGCCGCGAGCCAGCGCAGGTGAAGGAGAGCGGCTTCCGCCTTGCGGATCTCCCCGGACAGCGCCCGGTACCGGGCTGCCTGCCGCGCCTGCCTGCGCAGGCTTTCCAGCTGGCTGCCGATCTCGCCGAGGACATCCTCAAGCCGGGCGAGATTCTGCTCGGCCGCCTTCAGGCGGATTTCGGCCTCGTGGCGGCGTGAATGCAGCCCTGAGACGCCGGCCGCCTCCTCGAGAATGCGGCGTCGGGCCGCCGGCTTGGCGGCGATCAGCTCGCCGATCTGCCCCTGACGGACCATCGAAGGCGAACGCGAGCCGGTCGAGGCATCGGCGAACAGAAGCTGGACGTCGCGGGCGCGAACCTCGCGCCCGTTGATGCGGTAGGACGAACCGGCGGCCCGCTCGATCCGGCGCGAGACCTCAAGGACGTCCGTCTCATTGAAGCCCGAGGGCGCGAGGCGGTCGGCATTGTCGAGCACCACCGCGACCTCGGCGCGGTTGCGCGCCGGCCGGCGGGTCGAGCCGGAAAAGATGACGTCGTCCATGTCGTTGGCGCGCATGTTGCGGGACGAGTTCTCGCCCATCACCCAGCGCAGCGCTTCGACGAGATTGGATTTGCCGCAGCCGTTGGGACCGACGACGCCGGTCAGGCCCGGCTCGATCGGCACCTCCGTCGGCTCGACGAAGGTCTTGAAGCCGGCGATGCGGAGCTTCACGAACCGCATCGCGCGCCCCTGCCCGCGATCGCGCGGCGTTTGACCCAAGGGGAGAAAGCCACGCAAACGCAAAGAGCCCCGCTGCCGGCGCCGGCAACGGGGCTCGAAGACGCAGAACGGCGTCCCGCCGAATCAGTTCGCAGGCTTCGCCTTTGCCGCTGCTTCGTCGATGGCCTTGCTGAAGGCTTCAATCGACTGCTCTCCGGTCAGCTTCTGGCCGTTGATAAAGAAGGTCGGGGTCGAATTGACGCCGAACTCCTTAAAGGCGCGATCCTTAGTCGCGTTCAGGTCATCGAGAAGCTTCTGATTCGTCAAGCACGCCTCGAAGCTCATCTGTGTAAAACCAGCCTGCTTGGCCATGTTCTGCAGGCCTTCCAGCGGCTTGTCGGTGTAGGCCCATTCGCGCTGATGATCGAAGAAGAGATCGATCATCTCGTAATATTTATCATCGGACGCGCATCGCGCCAGCATCGAGGCCGCCATCGCCACCGGATCGAGCGGATATTCGCGGAAGATGAAGCGGATCTTGCCGGTATCGACATAGTTCGACTTCAGCTGCGGCCAGGTCTGCGAATGAAAAGCCGCGCAGTGCGGGCAGGTCATCGACGCATATTCCACGACCGTCACCGGAGCATCGGCCTTTCCGAGCACCTGATCCGGAAGCGCCTGCGGCGCGAGCAGCGCCTTCTCGTCGACGGTGGCTTCCTGCGCCTCAGCACCGCCCGTGAAGCTGACGGCCGCGGCGGCCGTGAGCGCCAACGCGCCGAGGGCATCGAGAAAACGGCGGCGGGTGAAATTCACGAGCGGTCTCCTTGGGGATCAGTCGGGAGCAGGAACTCTGGAGGCGACCATTGAAGCGGACGGCCGCGGAAAGCAACGGCGCAAATGAGGCAATTGTGAGTTTCCGGCAAGCGCGCGCCGCACCGCATCCGTCCACAAGTTCATGTGATCGGCAGAACCGGAACGTCGATTGGTCAGCGCGCACACTTGCCGGCTGGCCCGATAAGCGGACGCAACCATCGCCGTTTGACAAGAAAACGCGCGATACGACGCCGCCCGACGCTTTCACCTTCCACCGGCGAGGCGACTCGCGCGCCGGATCGCTCAGGGAAAAGGCTCGCGGCGCGGCGAAGCCCCGATCACGCCGCGGCCGAGACGCCTGAGGGCCGACGCGAGCGGCGCAGGCGTCTCCTCACCGATCATCCCGGCGAGATGCGCATCTTCCTGCGGCGCCAGAGGCCGCAGGCGTCGCCGGCCCGAGTCGGCCTCGGGAGGCGGCGGCCGCTGGACAACGCGGACGCGCTCGACCGCGCGCCAACCGAACAGCGCGTTGACGCGCTCGACGATGACGGGTGCCTGATGGCTGATGACCATGGCGCCGGCGCCATCCGCCCGCACCACCAACGTCCCGGGCCGGGGGCCGTCGTCGCCCGGCATCCGCCGCGGCCACTTGATGCACTCGGGACGACTGCGGCGAGCGAGCGCCGAATCGACGATCTCGGGCCAGAGCGTGACGATCTCGGACGAGGCGAAGCCCCGGCGCCGGCAGGCGTCCTCGATCGCCGGGCCGATGATATCAGCCAGCGGGCGGGCGGCACGCCGCCGTCCGGGCCGGAAATCGGGCCGCTCATCGTAGATGCTGCTCATCGAGGCGCTCCGGTGGAAGCGGGCCGGCGGCCATCGCCCGTGCGGGCCGGCTGCCGGCGAGCCGGCCATGCCGCCGGCTCACTTCATCCATGTTAGCCGATCCGGACGCGGCCGGCATCCCGCAGGGACATTTGACCGCCCTTCCCTGCCGCACATCAGCGCGTAAGTTTGCCGCCATGACCGCAAAACGCTCCACGCCCGCCGCCACCGACCTTCTCGCCTGGTACGACCGCCATGCCCGTCGCCTGCCCTGGCGTGTCGGGCCGGACGAGCGTCGGGCGGGTATCGTGGCCGATCCCTACCGCGTCTGGCTTTCGGAAATCATGCTGCAGCAGACCACGGTCGCGGCGGTGAAGGACTATTTCGAGACCTTCACCCGGCGCTGGCCGACGGTCGCCGCGCTCGCCGCGGCGCCGGACGAGGACGTGATGAAGGCGTGGGCGGGCCTCGGCTATTATGCCCGTGCCCGCAATCTCAAGCGCTGCGCGGAGACCGTCGCCTTCGGCCTCGACGGGCGCTTTCCCTCGGACGAAGCCGGCCTGCTCGCCCTGCCGGGGATCGGCGCCTACACGGCGGCAGCCGTCGCCGCCATCGCCTTCGGCAAGCCGGCCGCGGTCGTCGACGGCAATGTCGAGCGGGTCGTGACGCGGATTGCGGCCATCGCGACGCCTCTGCCGGCCGCGAAGGCACCGGTGCGAGCCTTCGTCGAGACGCTCGTGCCGGGCGACCGCCCCGGCGAGTTCGCCGAGGCGATGATGGACCTCGGCGCGACCATCTGCACGCCGAAGCGGCCGGCCTGCGGCCTCTGCCCCTGGAACGATGCCTGCGCCGCACGCGACGCCGGAACGCAGGAGGCGTTTCCGGTCAAGGCGGCCAAGGCGGAGCGGCCGGTGCGGCGCGGGGCGGCGTTCGTCGCGGTCCGGCCCGACGGCGCTGTGCTGGTGCGCAAGCGGCCGGACAAGGGCCTGCTGGGCGGCATGACGGAATTTCCGACGAGCGCTTGGACGACCGACGACGGTGCGCCGCCGCCGCGCCGCGGACGGAAGCCGAAGACCACAGCGCCCGTCGCGGCGCCGGCCGACAGTTCGTCGCCCGCTGCAGATGCGACCGCAGCCGCGCCATTCCCGGCGCGCTGGAAACGGATGATCGCGCCCGTCGAGCACACCTTCACCCACTTCCATCTGGTGCTGGACGTCTATCGCGCCGAGGTGCCGTCCAGCACACCGGCGGGCGACGGGTGGTGGTCTCAGCCCTCCGAGATCGACGGCGAGGCGCTGCCGTCGGTGTTCCGCAAGGTGCTGGCGGCTGCGGGACGCTGAAAAAAGACAACGCCGCCCCGGTCACCCGAGGCGGCGTGGAAACTCGTAAGCGAAGGCCGCGGGACGGGCGTCCGGCCCGCAGTCCACTTTCTATTCGGCGGCGACGGCCGATCCGATCCGCACGAGGTCGCGTAGGGCATCGATCGGCTGCAGGCCGGCTTCGCGCTCGACGTGCCAGAAGGTCCAGCCATTGCAGGCATCGAAGCCCTGCACCAGCGCGCCGACCTTATGGATCGAACCGACATGCGGCCCGGATTCGAGCGAGCCGTCCGCCCGCACCACAGCGCGGTGGCGACCACGCGAGCACGTCAGTTCCAGCCCGGGCGTCACCAGTCCCGCCTCGATCAGCGAGCCGAACGGCACGCGCGGCGCAGTCCGCTTTCCGGCGACGACGCCGAGCGATGCCTGGGGCGCGGGCTCCACGGCGGCGATCCGCGCCTCGGCGGCGGCGGCATAGCCGGCCTCGCGCTCGATGCCGATGAAGCGGCGGCCGAGCCGCTTGGCGACGACGCCGGTCGTGCCCGTGCCGAAGAACGGGTCCAGCACCACATCGCCGGGATTCGTCGACGACAGCAGAACGCGATAAAGCAGCGACTCGGGCTTCTGGGTCGGATGGACCTTGGCGCCGTCCTCGTCCTTCAGGCGCTCGCCGCCGGAACAGATCGGCAGCATCCAGTCCGACCGCATCTGCAGGTCGTCGTTGAACGCCTTCAGCGCGTGGTAATTGAAGGTGTAGTTCTTGGCGTCCTTGCCCTTGGACGCCCAGATCAGCGTCTCGTGGGCGTTGGCGAACCTTCGGCCGCGGAAGTTCGGCATCGGGTTGGCCTTGACCAACACCACGTCGTTCAACAGCCAGAACCCCAGGTTCTGCATCGCTGTGCCGACGCGGAAGATGTTGTGGTAGGAGCCGATGACCCACAGCGTGCCGTTCGGCTTCAACACCCGGCGGCAGGCGGCGAGCCAGGCGCGGGTGAAGTCGTCGTAGGCCTCGAACGATTCGAACTGGTCCCACGCGTCATCGACTGCGTCGACGAGCGACTGGTCGGGACGATGCAGGGCGCCTTCGAGCTGAAGGTTGTAGGGCGGATCCGCAAAGATCACGTCCACCGACTGCGCCGGCAGGCTCATCAGATGCGCGACGCAGTCGCCGATGAGGATGCGGTCGAGCGGCAGCCCGGCGGCGGCCGGAACCGGCGACGCCGAAGCAATGATCGCCTCGTCGGGGAAGGCGGTATCGAGTGCCCGGCCGAACGAAGCTCCCCGTGCTCGTGCACGGCGCCCGCCGACGGACCTCGAATTCTCTGGGGAAACGCGGGACGTCCCGACGGACGCCCCGCTTATGATCGGGCTCATTGCGACGCAGCACCTCACGCAATTCGCAGGCCCAAGAGTCACCCGGACGGCGTAAAGGCGAGGTTAATGCGAAGCCAAAAATCTCTTTTTTATCAGTGTTTTGGCGTAAAGCTTTTATTCACCTTGTTTGCAAGGAAAGGCTTTACGCCTGCCCTTCGCGGGGCCGGCGCGCGGGCATGAACGGCGCCATGCCGGCGCGGGCCAGCGCGTCGACGCGCTCGTTGCCCTCCTCGCCGGCGTGGCCCTTGACCCAGTGCCAGACAATCTCGTGGCGGGCCTGCGCCTCGTCGAGGCGCTGCCAGAGCTCGACGTTCTTCACCGGCTTCTTGTCGGCGGTCTTCCAGCCGTTGCGGCGCCAGCCGTGGATCCAGCTCATGATGCCGTTGCGGACATATTGGCTGTCGGTGAAGAGATCGATCGTCATCGGACGCTTCAGCGATTCGAGCGCCGAGATCGCCGCCATGAGTTCCATGCGGTTGTTGGTGGTCAGCGGCTCACCGCCCATGAGTTCCTTCTCATGGCCGTTCCAGCGCAGCAGCACGCCCCATCCTCCCGGGCCAGGATTGCCGCTGCACGCGCCGTCGGTATAGGCCACCACGCGGCCGGTTTCGCTCACGGCTCGACCCCGTAGTCGCGCACGTCGGCGATGCCGGCGTGAAAGCGCATCTTGCGCAGATATTCGAGCGGGTTCTTCGGCACCACCAGCGCACCGGGCGGCACTCTCAGCCAGTCGTGCAGCCGCGTCAGCAGGAAGCGCAGCGCCGAGCCACGGGCGAGGACCGGCAATGCCGCGAGTTCCCCGGCCGAAAGCGGCCGCACGCGCCGATACGCACCGATCAGCGCCCGCGCCTTGGTGACGTTGAACGCCCCGTCCGGCTCGAAGCACCAGGCGTTGAGGCAGACCGAGACGTCGTAGGCATAGAGGTCGTTGCAGGCGAAATAGAAGTCGATGATCCCCGACAGCCGGTCGTCGAGGAAGAAGGCGTTGTCGGGGAAGAGATCGGCATGGATCACGCCCGCCGGCAGGTCGCCCGGCCACGAAGCGTCGAGAACGGCGAGCGTCTCGTCGACTTCCGCCGCGAGCCCGTCCTGCACGGTGTCCGCGCGGTCGCGGGACTGGGCGAACAGCGGTGCCCAGGCGGCGTGGCCGAGGGCATTGCGACGCGGGATCGAAAAATCGGCCCCGGCCAGGTGAAGCCCGGCGAGCGCGGCCCCGAGTTCGGCACAGTGAGAGACGGTCGGCCGCCGCGGCCACATG
>JAEZMP010000479.1 GCA_023442215.1 Pseudomonadota bacterium | reverse complement strand
ACGCGCTCGCAGCTCGGCGCCCGGATCGCGCTCCGGCTCGCCCGCATGACGCTCGACCTTTTGCCGATCGCGGCCTTCGCCATCGCCGGCAGCGCCACCGCGGAAGTGCTGCGGCCCGACCGCGCCGTGCGGGCGCTCACCCTGACCCTCATCAACGCCTCCGTGGTGACGGGCCTCGTCGCCATCGTCCTCCGGGCCGTGCTGTCGCCGCGGCGCCCGGCGCTGCGGATGGTGCCGCTCGACGACGCGACCGCGCGCAGCCTTTTCCTGTCCGCGCTGCGCATCGTGCAGCTTTCGGTCTGGGGCTACTTCGTCCTCAACTCGCTCTATCTGTTCGGCCTGCCGCCGCAGACCCGCTGGGCGCTGCTGTTCGTGCTCGGCATCGTCATCATGGTGGCCGCCATCGCCTTCGTGCTGCACTGGCGGTCGCATTTCGGCGCATTCCTGCACCGCCACATCACGCCCGGCCGCTGGTACACCCCGCTGACGCGCGCTCTCGCAGAGGCCTGGTACGTCGTCGCCATCATCTACATCGTGCTCCTGAGCGGCGTGATGGCGCTCCAGATCACCGGCGGGTTCGAGTATCTGCTCCAGGGCGCGCTCGTTACCGCCATCGTCGTGGTGCTGGTGCCGTTCCTCGCCGCGCTCGCCAACCGCTGGGCGCGGCGTCCGGGCGCGGAGCGAACCTTCTTCGGCACCGAGCGCGGCAGCCGGCTGCGCCGCCTGATCGCCCGCCTGGCGAGCGCGGTGTTCATCGTGGCCGGCCTGCTGATCATTCTCGAAAGCTGGCAGTTCGGCGTTATCCGGTTCCTGATGTCGACGGGCGGTCAGGTGCTCTCCCGTGCGATCGCCTCGATCGCGACCGTCCTGATCGGCGCCCTCGTGATCTGGGAATTCGTCAACAACCTGATCGAATCCCGCCTCAACGTGGCCGACGGCGACGAACGGGCACTCAGTTCCAGGGCGCGCACGCTGCTGCAGTTCGTGCGCAACATGCTGCTGATCACGCTGCTCGTGCTGGTGACGCTGATCGTGCTGTCGGAACTCGGCATCGACATCGCGCCGCTGCTCGCCGGTGCCGGCGTCATCGGCCTCGCCATCGGCTTCGGCGCTCAGACCCTCGTGAAGGACGTCATCACCGGCCTGTTCATCCTCACCGAGGATCACATCCAGGTGGGCGACGTGGTCGATCTCGGCGGCAATTCGGGCGTGGTGGAGGCGATGTCGGTGCGCACGCTGCGTCTGCGCGACGGGTCGGGCACGCTGCACATCATCCCGTTCTCGAGCGTCGACCGCATCAAGAACATGACGCGCGGCTTCACGTTCTCGCTGTTCAACATCCAGATCGCCTACAAGGAGAATGTCGACCGGGTGACCGAAACCATCGCCAGGATCGGCAACGAACTCGCCGCAGACCCCAAGTTCTCGCCCTTCATCGTCGGCGGCTTCGAGATCTTCGGCCTCGATGCCTTCACCGATCGCGGCTATGTCATCCAGGCCCGCTTCAAGACCCGCGCCGGACGGCAGTGGACCGTGAGCCGGGAGTTCAACCGCCGGCTCAAGATGGGCCTGGAGGCGGAGAATATCGAGACGCCGCAGTCGGCGACCTCGATCATCCAGGTCGCGACCGCGCCGGACGGCTCGCCGAAGCCGATCCACCTCGCCCTGCCGCAGGAGATGATGCCGCCGGGACCGGCGGAGCGTCGCTTGCCGGAGGTGGAGCTGCCGGACGAATCAGGCCTGGAGGAGCCGCCGCCCCACACCCAGGCGCCGTGATCGCACCGGCCGAGGGCGCTCGCGAGGCACGGATGACGGGTGCCGCCGCCCGCGACGGCATCATCATGCTGCATCGCAGCAACAGTGCCGGGACCGTGACGGATCCGGCGTTGCGGCGCATCAAAACCCTCTTTACCGACGGGCTGCGATCGCCATAATCTTGTTACATGAAAACGGGCGCGATCGACATCAGACGGGCGGTCCGAGGCGATGCGGCGGCGATTGCCGACGTGCACGACGAGGCGTGGCGCCAGGCATACCGCGGCATTCTGCCGGGGGCTGAACTCGAACGCATGATCGCACGGCGCGGCCCGGCCTGGTGGGACAGGGCCATCCGCCAGCGCGTCTCCATCCTGGTGCTCGGCCACGAAGGCAACACCGCCGGCTACGTCACCTTCGGCCAGAGCCGGGCGCGCACCCTGCCCTATCGGGGCGAAATCTACGAACTCTATCTCCAGCCGGAATATCAGGGCCTCGGATTCGGCAGCAAGCTGTTCGAGGCCGCGAAGGACGCGCTGACGAGCCAGGGCCGCCGCAGCCTCGTGGTCTGGGCGCTGGCGGACAACGACGTCGCCTGCGCATTCTACGAACGCCGGGGCGGGCGATCGGTCGGGCGATCGGTCGACCGCATCGGCGACGTCCTCCTGCAGAAGGTCGCCTACGGCTGGACGCCGGCGCCCCGCGCCTGAGGGTCTCCAGCTGACAGACGCCGCCGCCCGACGGCCAGAACCGGCTGCGGGCTTATGGGAAGGCTGCGGACGGGACCAACGCGTCTGCGGCTTCCGGACAATTCCATCCATCCCGATAATGCGCTAGAGCAAGGCCCGAGTGCGGGCCTCGCTTCGCGGGCGGCCTCCGGCCCGGCGCCTCTCCGGACCGGCAGGGCGCGACGGCGGCGCAAGGACCCGGGCCCCTCCGTCCCGAGACACCACTCTCAAGACGCACCCAAGGACCAGACGATGAACATCGACGCCGTGCCGATCGGCAAGAATCCCCCGAAGGACATCAACGTCATCATCGAAGTTCCGATCGGCGGCGAGCCGATCAAGTACGAGCTCGACAAGGCTTCGGGCGCGCTGTTCGTCGACCGTTTCCTCTATACGCCGATGCGTTACCCGGGGAACTACGGCTTCGTGCCCCACACGCTGTCCGACGACGGCGACCCGATCGACGTGATCGTCGCCAACAGCCGCCCGATCGTGCCGGGTGCCGTGATCAACTGCCGGCCCATCGGCGTGCTCGTGATGAGCGACGAGAAGGGCCAGGACGAGAAGATCATCGCGGTGCCGAGCAGCAAGCTCACCAAGCGCTACGACCGCGTTGAATCCTATCTCGACCTGCCGGAAATCACCGTGAAGCAGATCGAGCACTTCTTCGAGCACTACAAGGATCTGGAGCCCGGCAAGTGGGTGAAGATCGTGCGGTGGGATGGCGTCGAGGTCGCCGAGAAGATGATCGTGGAGGCGCAGGAGCGCGCCGCCGCCGAGGCCCTGCTCGGCAAGTGAGACCATCCGGGACCGGCCGCGCAGGCCGGCGCCCGATGCACACAGGAACGGGCGCCCATCGGCGCCCGTTCGCGTTTTAAAGGGCGGAAATGCGCGCTCATGCGCGGCCGAAGCCCGCGTAGCGGCGGCCTCAGTCCGCCTCGTCCTCGATGCGCTCCATGTCGTCGTCGGCCAGGCCGAAATGATGGCCGATCTCGTGCACGAGAACGTGGGTGACGACGGCGCCGAGGGTGTCGTCGCCCTCGGCCCAGAAATCGAGGATCGGCCGCCGGAACAGCCAGATCTGATTCGGCATCCGGCCGGTGAACGGCACGGCGCCCTCCTGGGGAAGGCCGATGCCGACGAAGAGGCCGAGGAGATCGAACTCGGATTCGAGCCCGACGGAGGCGAGCGCCTCGGCATCGGCGAAATCGGCGACGCGGAACACCAGTCCGCCGGTGAGCGCGCGGAACGCCTCCGGCAAGGCGGCGAATGCCGCCTGGGCGATGGCCTCGATATCCTCGATGGCCGGTGCCGCACGATCGTGCCAGTCGTTGCCGCTCATGCCCGCGCTCCCATCGTTACGCCTTCCCCCGAACCGCGGCCGCTCAGTCGCCGCGACCGGCGCCGTAGAGACCGACCGCCACAAGGAAGGCCGACGCCACCGCGTTCCAGCCCGCGAAGGAGAGACCGAGAAGGCGGAACGCAGCTTCCGTGCAGCTCACCACCCGGGTGGTCTGGAGCTGCGACAGCAGGGCGCCGGCTGAGGTCACCGCCGCCGTGCCGCCGCCGCAATCGGTCGGCCCCTCCCAGAACTTCCACTCCGCGCCCGCCTGATAGACCGCCAGCACGAAGCCGTAGGCGAAGATGGCCGCGGCGACGAGCAGGAGGAGCCGCGACACGCCACGCGGCAGCCGCATCAGCGCGGCGAGCAAGGCCACTGCGGCGACCGGAAGCCCGACATAATAGGGAATGCGCTGGGACAGGCAGAGCGCGCACGGCACATAGCCGCCGATAAGCTGGAAGCTCCAGGCGCCGGCGATGGCCGCCCCGCCGACGACGAGAAGCACGAATGAACTCGCGACCTGGCGGCGTTGCGAAGAGATCATGGCCTGTCGGCTAGAGATCATGGCCTGTCGGCTCCGGGCTCGATTGAGCAGTCTCGGTTGAAAGTCTCGGCGAAAGCCGTTGCGGCGGGGCGGCCAAATCACGCCCGGCCATTGAGGCGGCGTCAGGGCGACCGCCGCGCAGACATCAGATCAGGTAGCGCACGGCGAGGAAGCCGCCGATGAGGACCACCGCGAACACGGTCGTGACCAGTTCGAGGCGGTGCTCGATGAACTGGCGGATCGGCTCGCCATAACGGCGCAGCAGCCACGCCTCGATATAGAACCGGGCGCCGCGGGTGATGATCGAGAGCACCACGAACAGGAAGAAGTTGTAACCGGCGAAGCCCGAGGCGATGGTGACGAGCTTGTAGGGGATCGGCGTCAGGCCCTTGATCAGGATCAGCCACGCGCCCCATTCCGCGTAGGCGGCCCGGAACGTGTCCATCTGGTTGCCGTAGCCGTAAAGCGAGATCAGCCACGTTCCGACCGAATCGTACAGAAGCATGCCGATGCCGTAGCCGACGATGCCGCCGAGGACCGAGGTGAGGGTGCACCAGCCGGCGAGCTTGTAGGCGGCATCGCGGTTGGCGAGCACCATCGGCACCAGCAGCGCATCGGGCGGAATGGGGAAGAACGCGCTTTCCGAAAACGAGACCAGACCAAGCGCGAGGAACGCATGGGGATGGCCGGCAAGGCTCATGGTCCACGCATAGAGGCGTCGCAGCATTCAGTTCACCCCGGCCGCCGGCCGGCTCCCGTTGGAGCGTGTTCCGTTCAGATCGAACCGGTTTGAACGAAAAGAACCGGCTCAGGCAATTCAATCCGGAGCGATCTTGCCGGAGCGATCTTCCGCCGCGCGACCGTTTCCGTTCGCCCGACCGCCGTCCCGGGCGGACGGCGGCAGACCGGCATCGCAGGGGGATTCTGGTCTAGACGCCCGGCCGACGGGCCGGATTTGCAGGTCTCAATGGCGGTTTGGTGGCCGCCATCAAGGCGCGGTCGATCAGGCGCGGTTGCAGGCGCGGGTCAATGAGACACCCGGGCCGGCACGATGCGCGATTTAGCGCGGGGCGCGTTTGGCGAGGATGCGCTGGAGCGTGCGGCGGTGCATGTTGAGCCGCCGGGCGGTCTCCGAAACGTTGCGCTCGCACAGTTCGTAGACGCGCTGGATGTGCTCCCACCGCACGCGGTCGGCGGACATCGGGTTTTCCGGCGG
>JAEZMP010000401.1 GCA_023442215.1 Pseudomonadota bacterium | reverse complement strand
CTGCTGCGGTCCGGCGCGGTTCCCTGTCGTCGGACGTCGCGTCCGGCCGGAACGCGCTTCTGCGGGCGCACACACCACGCACACGGGCCTGTCCCGGCCGGCTCTCGCCGCCGGGTGCCCGTGGTTTTCCATTGACGAACCGACGGGGCGGAGACGGGCATGGCTGGCGGTGAAGAGGCTGACGGCGGCGTTGTCGGCGGGTTCGACTACGACCTGTTCGTGATCGGCGCGGGTTCGGGTGGGGTGCGCGCGGCCCGCATCGCGTCCGGCTACGGCGCGAAAGTCGCCATCGCCGAGGAATATCGCATCGGCGGCACCTGCGTGATCCGCGGCTGCGTTCCGAAGAAGCTGCTCGTCTATGCCTCGCGCTTTGCCGAGGCGTTCGAGGATTCCGTCGGCTTCGGCTGGCGATCGGACGCTGTCACTTTCGACTGGCCGACCCTGATCGCGGCCAAGGACAAGGAAATCGCCCGCCTGTCCGCGATCTACGAGCGCAATCTCGACAATGCCGCCGTGGAGGTGCTGCGGACCCGTGCGGTGGTCGAGGGGCCGAACGCGGTGCGCCTCGTCGCGGAGGACCGCGTCGTCACCGCCCGCGTCATTCTCGTCGCAACCGGCGGCGCGCCCAGCGTCGATCACACCGTGCCCGGCATCGAACTGGCTGTGACCTCGAACGAGGTGTTCGATCTGGAGCAACTGCCGGAGCGTGTCGTGATCGTCGGCGGCGGCTACATCGCGGTCGAATTCGCCGGCATCTTCAATGGCCTCGGTGTCGAGACGACAGTGCTCTACCGCGGTTCGGAGATCCTGCGCGGGTTCGATGACGAACTGCGTGGCTTCCTCCACGAGGAGATGGTGAAAAAGGGCATCACCGTCCTCTGCGGCGACAAGCCCGAGCGGATCGAGCGTGTCGGCGAGGAGCTGGTGGTGACCACGGCCCAGGGCGAGAGGCTGGAAACCGACCTCGTGATGACGGCGACCGGGCGTCATCCCGCCACCGCCGGCCTCGGGCTCGAAGAGGCGGGCGTCGCGCTCGACCTGCGCGGCGCTGTGCTGGTCGATGCCCGCTCGCAGACCAACGTTCCTTCGATCTATGCGGTCGGCGACGTGACGGACCGCATCAATCTCACGCCGGTGGCGATCCGCGAGGGCCACGCCTTCGCCGATACGGTGTTCGGCGGCCGTGAGGTTGTGGTCGATCACGACCTGGTGCCGACCGCCGTGTTCTCGCAGCCCGAGATCGGCACCGTCGGGCTGACCGAGGCCGAGGCCAAGGCGCGGTTCGAGGCGCTCGACATCTATCGCGCCCGCTTCCGGCCGATGGTCCATACGCTCTCCGGCCGCGAGGAGCGCATGTTCATGAAGATCCTCGTCGATGCGGCCTCGGACCGCGTGGTCGGCGTCCACATCCTCGGACCCGATGCCGGCGAGATGGCGCAGATCCTCGGCATCGCCGTCCGGATGGGCGCGACGAAGGCGGATTTCGACGCGACCATGGCCGTGCATCCGACCGCCGCCGAGGAACTCGTGACGATGCGCACGCCGTCCGAGCGCTGGAAGCGCGACGGCGGCCAGCGGTCCTGATTCAGAGGTTTCAGCATATCCCGTTCAGATCGGTTCGATCTGAACGGCGCCGCACATAAGAACGACACGTCGCCATGACCGATTCCGCCTCCATGAAACGGCCCCACGGCTCTCGCGCCGGCCATGCGGGGCAAGCGTCCGTCCATGCGAGGCATCCGGCGCCCGCGATCTCCTACCGCCCCGATATCGACGGCCTCAGGGCGATTTCGATCGTGGGCGTGCTGCTGTTCCACGCCTCGGTTTTCCAGCCGGCTTTCCGACCGTTCGTCGGCGGGTTCGTCGGCGTCGACGTGTTTTTCGTCATCTCCGGTTACCTGATCACCTCCATCATCCTGAGGGAGATCGCTCAGGGCCGCTTCACGCTCACCTCGTTCTACGAACGTCGCATCCGGCGCATCTTTCCGGCGCTGTTCTCGATGTTGATCGTGACGACGCTCGCGGCGAGCCTGCTGATGCTGCCGAAGGAAATCCGCACCTATGGCGGAACCCTGATGGCGGCTGCCGGCTTCGTGACCAACTTCGTGCTGGCCCTCGGCGACGGCTATTTCGTCACGACCTTCACCTCCCGTCCGCTGCTTCACCTCTGGTCGCTCGCGATCGAGGAGCAGTTCTACATCGTCTTCCCGTTCCTCATGATCCTGACGGCGCGGTTCCTGCGCGGCCGGTTCGCCGTGATGATCGGGGTTCTGACGGTGGCGTTCTTCGCCCTCGGCTGGTGGCTCGTGTTCCAGGGGCCGGCCTCGTTCTTCTGGACGCAGGCGCGCGCCTGGGAAATCCTGATCGGCGCCGTCCTCGCGTCGGGCGCCGTGCCCCGCCTGCATCATAGGCGTCTCCGCGAGGCCCTGGGCTGGCTCGGCCTGGCGATGATCCTCTATGCGATGGCGACCTTCACCGAAGGCGGCCCCTGGCCCGGTCCGCTCGGTCTGGTGCCGTGTGTCGGCGCCGCCCTCGTGATCTATGCCGGCGAGGACGGACCGACGGGCGTGGGGCGGCTGCTGTCGCTCAAGCCGCTCGTCGTCGTGGGGCTGCTGTCCTATTCGCTCTATGTCTGGCACTGGCCGATCCTGGCGATCACCCAGTCCTACTATCTGAACCGTCCGCTCAGCGTGCTCGATACCTGCCTGCTGCTCGGGGTCGCGGTGGTGGTCTCGGTCGTCTCCCGGCGGTACATCGAGCGGCCTTTCCTCGGCCGCAGCGGCATTCTCACGCGCCGGCAGGTGTTCGGCTGCGCCGTCGCGGTCGCTGTGGCGACGGCGCTGTTCGGCGCCATGCTGATCCGGACCGACGGCTGGCCGCAGCGCCTGCCGAAGGACGTCGCCGACATGGCGCGCATCTCCAAGGAAGGGCGCGGCTCTCCCTGCGTGCGCAACGTGCCGGACGGCATGGCGGAAGCGCCGTGCCTGATCGGCGCCGTCGGCAAGGGCGAGCCGAGTTTCGCGCTGTGGGGCGATTCCCACGCCGATGCCATCCTCGCCGCGGTCTCCGATGTCGCCGTCCGCAACGGGCGCGAGGGCGTCGCCATGATCATGCGCGGCTGCGGTCCGCTGGTTGACGGCCCGATCCTGCCGCCGTTCGCGGGTGTGCCGGAAGGGTTCGAGCAGTTCTGCGCCCCGTTCAATACCGAGGCCTATCGCATCATCGTCAGCGATCCGCGCATCAAGACCGTCATCGTCGCCGCACGCTGGTCGATCTACGCCTCGCTGATGGGGTACGGCGACGCCGACGACCAGAACGTCGCTCCCTTCATCGAGCAGCCGTGGTTCGCGAAGGACGTGGCGAAGGCGCGCGAGCAGTTCGTCGCCTCGCTGACCGCGACGATGCTCGGCCTCCACCAGGCCGGCAAGACCGTCTACGTCCTGATGCCGATCCCGGAGGTGCGGGTGGACGTGCCGCAGTCGATGGCGCGTTCGCTGCTCCTCGGGCGCCCCTTCCACATCCGCTCGCACCGCGAGGACTACGACCGCCGCAATGCCTTCGCGCGCGACGCGCTTGAGAAGCTCGCCGCCAACGGCATTGTGAAGCTGCTCGACCCCGCGACGGTCTTCTGCCCGAGCGAACGCTGCGTCGTGCAGGACAACGGGCACCCGTTCTATTTCGACGATGATCACCTCTCGCGGCTGGGCGCCGCGCAACTCGAACCGATGTTCGACGAGGCCTTCAAGGCGACCGCACCGGCCACGCCTTGAAACCGGGCAGGACAAGGGCGATTTGTCGGCGATAGGGCGCCGCATCGGGAGGGCCGCCGGTCGCCTTCCTCTTCCGGGGCGCGGGCGCGCTGTCTCCCGGCCCTCGCGCTGGTTGTCCCAAGCCCTGTGGCCATTCCCGGCAACGGTGTGTATAAGCGCCCAATTCTCCCGGATCGCCGGAGTTCGGCGGCCGGAATGCAAGGTGAACGTCATGAATGAGACGAGGTCGATAAAGCCCTCCGTTCTCGCGCCGAAGAATGCGGCGCGGCTCGCCCGCGATGCGGCCGCCGGACTGCCGGCGTGGTCGCCCACCTCCTGGCGGGCGAAGCCGATCGTGCAGGTGCCGGATTATCCGGATCTCGCGGCGCTCGCCGCGGTCGAGGGCCGCATCGCGAGCTATCCGCCGCTGGTGTTCGCCGGCGAGGCGCGCAAGCTGAAGAAGGCTCTGGCCGGCGTCGCCGCCGGTGAAGGTTTCCTGCTTCAGGGCGGCGACTGCGCGGAATCGTTCGCCGAGCATCATGCCGACAATATCCGCGACTTCTTCCGCGTCTTCCTGCAGATGGCGGTGGTGCTGACCTATGCCGCGGCCCAGCCCGTGGTGAAGGTCGGCCGCATTGCCGGTCAGTTCGCCAAGCCGCGGTCTTCGCCGACCGAGATCCAGAACGGCCTCGAGTTGCCGACCTACCGTGGCGACATCGTCAACGACATCGCGTTCACGCCGGAAGGCCGCACGCCCGATCCGCAGCGCATGGAAGCGGCGTACCGTCAGTCGGCGGCGACGCTCAACCTGCTGCGCGCGTTCGCCCAGGGTGGCTATGCCAACCTCGAGAACGTGCACCAGTGGATGCTTGGCTTCGTCAAGGACAGCCCGCAGAGCGACCGCTACGAGGCGATCGCCGCGCGCATCACCGAGACGCTGGCGTTCATGCGGGCCTGCGGCATCGATTCCGACAGCGTGCCGCAGCTGCGCTCGACCGACCTCTACACCAGCCATGAGGCGCTCCTGCTCGGCTACGAGCAGGCGCTGACCCGCGTCGATTCGACCACGGGCGACTGGTACGCGACGTCGGGCCACATGATCTGGATCGGCGATCGCACCCGCCAGCCCGACCATGCCCACGTCGAGTTCTGCCGCGGCGTCGAGAACCCGATCGGCCTCAAGTGCGGTCCGTCGATGGAAGCCGACGGCCTGCTGCGGCTGATCGACCTCCTCAACCCCGACAACGAGCCGGGGCGCCTGACCCTGATCGCCCGCTTCGGCGCCGACAAGGTCGCCGAGCACCTGCCGCGCCTCATCCGCGCGGTGGAGCGGGAAGGGCGTTCGGTGGTGTGGTCGTGCGATCCGATGCACGGCAACACCATCTCGGCCAACGGCTACAAGACCCGGCCGTTCGACCGCATCCTGCGTGAGGTCGAGACCTTCTTCTCGGTTCACCGCGCGGAAGGCACCCATGCCGGCGGCATCCATGTGGAGATGACCGGCCGCGACGTGACCGAGTGCACCGGCGGTGCGCGCGAGATCACGGCCGAGGACCTGTCCGCCCGCTACGACAGCCAGTGCGACCCGCGCCTCAACGCGGAGCAGGCGATCGAGCTGGCGTTCCTGCTGGCCGAGAACCTGAAGCGCGAGCGCGACCACAAGGCGACCGGCCTGGCGAGCCCCCAGGGCATCACCACCGGCGTCTGAACGACGTTCCGACGGAACGAACGACACTGGAGAAGGCGGTGGCAGGAATAGCGATCTTCGCTCTCGCCGCCCTCTTCGAAATCGCCGGCTGCTTCGCAGTCTGGCAGGTGGTGCGGCTGGGTCGCCCCGCCCTGTGGCTTCTGCCCGGGCTCGCAGCGCTCGCGATCTTCGCGTGGCTGCTGACGCGCACCGACGCGGAGTTCGCCGGCCGCGCCTACGCGGCCTATGGCGGCGTCTATATCGCCGCCTCGCTGATCTGGCTCTGGCTCGTCGAGGGCCGCGCGCCAGACCGGTGGGATATCGCCGGTGCGGCGCTTGCCGTCGTCGGTGCCGGTGTCGTGCTGTTGGCACCGCGTGGTCCGGCCTGATCCGCTCAACAATCGAGCGACAATCCTCGTCATTGTTCAGTAAAGCGCGACAGTGCGTCGGCGCGTCCCGTTCTCGTACGCGGGCGCCGGGGTCGCTATGCTGTCCGGCAGATCATCACCCATCCGCATCCGCCGCGGTCCGATGACGGACGCCGGCTTTCGATGGCGAGGAGGCACGGCCCATGTTGCCGACCCTGTTCATTTCTCACGGCGCGCCCAACATGGCGCTCTATGACAGCCCGGCGCGGCGCTTCATGGCCTCCTACGGCGCGGCGCTGCCGAGGCCGAAGGCAATCCTGTCGGTCTCGGCGCATTTCATGACCGAGGCGCCGGTCGTCGTCGCCGATGAACATCCCGGAATGATCTATGATTTCGGTGGGTTCGAGCGCGAGCTTTACGAGAAGGTTTATCCGGCACCCGGGGAGCCGGAGCTCGCCCGGCTGGTCGCGGAGAGGCTGATCTCGACCGGCCTCGAGGCCCATCTCGCGCTCGATCGCGGCTATGACCACGGCACCTGGGTGCCGCTGTCGCTGATCTATCCGCAGGCGGATATCCCCGTCGTCCAGCTTTCGATCCAGCCGCGGCTCGATCCCGCCCACCACTTCCACGTCGGGCAGGCCTTGCAGGGGCTCGCCGCCGAGGGTGTGCTCGTGATGGCATCGGGCTCGATCACCCACAATCTGGGCGAGGTGTTCGACCGCAAGCGTGGCGGACTGGTGCCGCGCGATGCGCCGCCGGCGCCCTGGGCGGCCGAGTTCACGGAGTGGTTCACCGGGCGTCTGGAGGCGGGCGCGGTCGCCGACCTGCTCGATTATCGCCGGCTCGCTCCCCACGCGGTGCGCAGCCACCCGACCGACGATCACCTGCTGCCGATCTTCGTGGCCCTCGGCGCCGCCGGCGAGGGGCTCAGGACGGAACATATCCATGCCTCCGGCCAGTACGGCTCGCTGATGATGGACGCCTACGCTTTCCATCCCGCGGCGGAGGATGCCCTCCGCGTCGCCTGAGCGCGGCCGGCGTAACCCGGAGCATTGCGGGCGCACCGACGCGGCCGGTGCTGCCGGTCCGGTCGGATTATGGGCCTCACCGAGGCCGGCGAACCCCGCCGGCCCCCTGCAGCCGTGATGCGGACATACAGATCAGGACGGACGTTCGACCCGGCTGCCGATGAAGCGGATGATCTCGTCGGCCGAATAGGTCCCCGGCGGCAGTGCTTCGCCCGGAGGCGGATTGAAGCCCTGCACGATGGTCTGCTGGCCGGGCCGGATGGACGTCGCGTAGGTCGGCGGCTGGAAGGTGACGACCTTGCCCTTCTTGGTGACTTCGAACGTCCCCGGGGAGGTCTGGTAGGTGCTCTGGCTGGTGATGTCCTGGCCGGACACGATGCCGAAATGTGAGAAGCCCGCGGCTTTCACGGTCTCCGCCGACTTCAGCAGCACGTAGTCGCTGATGGTCGACTGTTCGGTGAACTCGTTGCCGCGCGCCGTGATGCGGAAGGTGTCCGAGGTGACCTGCGCGGCGCTGACGCCACCGTCGGTCCAGAAGCCTTCTTCCTGGTATGCCGTCTGGCAGCCGGCCAGCAGGCCGGCAGCGAGCAGCGCGCCGAGAAAACGTCCTTTTCCGATAATCCGGGCCATATTGGCTTCCCCTCCGTCCGGGTCGTCAGCTTCCGCCAAACGGGGCGCACGCCACCGGACGGGTGCCCCAAGCGGCCCGCGCACGGTTTCGTCGATCATGGATGGCGACGCTCTCCCGAACAGCGCCCGCAAAGACCAGCCCCAAAGAATTCCGCATCTGCAATATCATGCTCCGGCGCCGGTTTCGATGCCGGAAGTTCGTCTTCCACACGGCCTTGGCGTGCATCGCGGGAGAAAAACTCCATGTGCGCAGCGATAGCCGTGGCGGGGTTCTGCGCGCGTGACTACATAAGCCCCACGCCGGTCGCAGATGGGCCGTCGGGTTGACGTCTCCGTTTCGATCGGTTTCGTTCCATTTCGTTTTCTTTCTTCAACCGGATTGCGAGGGTCAGCGTGCGTCAGGCGTTTCTGGACGGCATGAGCCGGGCGGCTTGGATGGTTTCCGTCGTCACCACCGATGGCCCGGCCGGGCGGGCAGGGCTGACGGTCAGCGCGGTTTCGACCCTTTCGGCCGACTCGCCGAAGCCGTCGCTGCTGGTGTGCGTGAAGGACAGCAACGCCTCCACCGAGGTGCTGCACCGCAACGGCGTGTTCTGCGTCAACCTGCTCTGCGACGATCAGAAATATATCTCGGACGTCTTCGCCGGGCGGACCGCGGCCGAGGACAAGTTCGCGACGGGAAGGTGGACGACCCTCGCCACCGGGTCGCCGGTGCTCGAGGATGCGCTCGCCGTGTTCGATTGCAGCCTGGAGAATGCCGTGCGCCACGGCACGCATTGGGTGCTCATCGGCGGCCTCGAAGCGGTCGCGATGCCGCGCGCGGATGCAAGCCCGCTTGTTCACGCCCGGCGCAGCTACGGCCGCTTCGTGCCGTTCGACTCCGAGCCGGTGGCAGCGCAGCCTCTGCCCGCGGCGCCGGCCGTGAAGGCTATCGGCAGCTAGCGGCCCCGGAAGAAGCGGCTTGTCGGATCAGCCGCCGAATTCCGGCAGCGGAATGAAGTCCGTCTCGCCGGGAACGGGTGAGAACCGGCCGGCCTTCCAGTCGGCCTTCGCCTGCTCCAGCCGTTCGGTCGAGGACGAGACGAAGTTCCACCAGATATGACGCGGCCCGTCCATGGTCGCGCCGCCGATCAGGCTGAACCGCGCCGCGGTGACCGCCTCGACGGTTATGGTATCGGACGGGCGCAGCACCAGAAGGCGGCCCGATTCGAACCGGTCGCCTGCGATCTCGACGATGCCATCGACGAGATAGAGCGCACGTTCTTCCGTGGCGGCGTCGATCGGCAGGCGCGCGCCGGCCTCGAGCGCGATGTCCGCGAACACCGTGTCCCAGGCGGTCACCACAGGCGAGCGGACGCCGTAGGCC
>JAEZMP010000368.1 GCA_023442215.1 Pseudomonadota bacterium | reverse complement strand
GCCCCGAAGGGATAGGGGATCGGCGTTCGGAAGCCGAAGACGGATGCGAGGCCATAGGGCGTCACCAGAAGCTGGGATGAGGTCTCGCTGGGCGTAGGCGTCACGGTCACGATCGCCTGCGGCGTTGATTTGCCACCGAAGGTCGCGAGGAAACTCGCCACGAAGCGGTCGAGATCGCCGGGCGCCACATAGATGTGGCTGGTGTCATATTGCGGTCCGACGGCCACGGTCTGCGCGGCGGCCGGGGGCACGGTCCAGCACAGTGCGAGCATGCCGGCGGCCAGCAATCCTATCCGCATGCGATCCGTCCTTCTCTGCGTGTCTGATCTGAAATTAAGACGAGCGATATCAATGGAACGCATTCTCGCGTGCCTGCTCGAACAGCTTCGCGTTGTCGCTATAGTCGACGTGAACCCCGATGATCACCGGGCCCGGCGTATCGAAGGCCGCCTTCAGAACCGGCAGGATGTCGTCCGGGCTCTGGATCATCACGCCCTTCGCGCCGAAAGCCTCGGCATATTTGACGTAATCGATCGGACCGAAAGCGATGCCCGAGGCACGCCCGTATTTCAGCTCCTCCTGAACCTTGACCATGTTGTAGGTGCCGTCGATCCAGACCATGTGCACGATATTCGTGCCGAGGCGGACCGCCGTCTCGAGCTCCATCGCCGAGAACAGGAACCCGCCGTCGCCGGAGATGGACAGGACCTTCTCGCCCGGCCGCACCAGCGACGCCGCGATGCCCCAGGGCAGCGCGACGCCGAGGGTCTGCTGCCCATTGCTGATCAGGATCTGGCGCGGACGGAAGCTGTACATGTAGCGCGCGATCCAGAGGTGGAACGAACCCATGTCGAGGCAGACGGTGACGTCGTCCGTCAGGAACTGCTGCAGGTCATGGACGAGGCGTAGCGGGTGGACGGGAACACCGCCCCGCCCGGCCGCCGCTTCGGCGAGCAGGCGCCGTTCCGCGTCGATCTTGTGGAGCATTGCCGCCGAGAGCGCCGACTTGCCCGGGCGAGAGAGGCCCGCCGCCAGGGCTTGCAGCGTCAGCGCGATATCGCCGACAAGCTCGATATGGGGCTGATAGTCGGCGTCGAGCGTGCAGGGCTGCACATCGAGATGAATGATCTTCCGCTTCTTTCCCCCGTTCCACTCCGGGGGCCAGTATTCGACGGGGTCATAGCCGACGGTGATGATCAGATCCGACGCATCGAGCAGTTCATCGCCGGGCTGATTGTCGAGCTGGCCGACGCGGCCGCCGAAATTCTCGAACAAGGACGCCCCGACGGCGCCGGCGGCCTGGAAAGTGCCGACGACCGGAAGGTTGCCCCGGGTGAGGAAGGGCCCGAGCGCGGCAGCGGCGTCCGGCCGGCTCGCCATCATGCCGAGCAGGACGACGGGGTTGGCCGCGGCATTGATGAGGCTTGCCGCCTCCTCGATGGCGGCCGGATCGGCCGGACCGGCGCCGGAGAACCTGGGCAGCACGAGGGGAGACTGCGGCGCCGCGGCCTTCATCACATCCATCGGCAGGTTCACATAGCTCGCACCCGCGCGACCGCCTTCAGCAGCGCGGAAAGCGTTGGCCATGACCTCCGCGATCTGCTCCGTTGAGCCGACGCTGACGGCATATTTCGTCACCGGCTTCAGGATGGCGACGGCATCCATCGACTGATGGATCTGCTTGTCCGCATCGGCGACCGATACCGCTCCGCCGAGGGCAAGGAGCGGGTCTCCCTCACTGTTGGCGGTGGCCAGCCCGGTGACGAGATTGGAGACGCCGGGACCGGAGGTCGCGATGCAGACGCCGGCCTTGCCCGTCATGCGGCCGATGCCGCCGGCGATGAAGGCGGCGTTCTGCTCGTGACGGCAGACGACCGTCTCGATCTTCGAGGAGACCAGAGAATTGAAGACCGCATCGATCTTCGCGCCTGGAATGCCGAAGACATGCGTTACGCCGCGATCTTCCAGCGCGCGAACCACGAGATCGGCGCCGATCTGGGTCGTGTTCTCTTCATCGGACATGAGTTTCCCCCGGCGATCCGTTCAGTGGCCGCGTTCGGCGGCATTGAGTTCGGCAGCGATGTCCCTGCCGAGATTGGCCTTCAGATATGCCTCTGTTTCGGGAAGGACGAGGTGATAATCGGTCAGCGCCTCGATCTGGAAGTCGAGCGTGTCCGCCTTCACATCCAGCACATGGCCGCCCTGATCCCTGCGATCGGAAAGGAAGTGAAAGTGGTAGCCCTGGACGCTGAACTCGCTCGCGAAGGCCGGCGACCAGATGCCGACAAGGGTGCCGGAGACATCTTCGAAAACGAACTCGCTCTGCGACTTGGCTGCCTCCGTGAGCGCCACCCCGGGCGCGGGCGGGTTCACCACACGGGTCTTGATGCGCGAGAACCGACCATGCAGGCGCAGCGCGTAGAAGATGTTGTCGGAGGAGCGGAAGGCGTCGCAGCGCGCCTCCAGATCGTCGAAGCTGCCGATTCCGGTGATCGTGTCCGACTTGTCGGGGGTGAATTCGGTGATCACCGCGAAAGGCGCCCCGGCATCCCCGGTTGCCTCGGTCACCTTTCCGGAGCCGTGAGCCTGATAGACGTGCCCGTCCAGCACCACCATCTCGCCATCGAGACCGGCAAAGGTGCCCAGCCCGAAATCACCATGCTCGAGCAGCGTTCCGACCGTGACCTCCTTGTCATACACGCCCGCGACCAGCGCGCCGGACGTGGAGACCTGGAAGACGGTGTGAATATTCAATTTCACATGATCGGTCAGAACAGATAAAATAAGCTTATCGGTGCTAATGTTCTTTTGCCGAGCCTCTTCATCCAGCAATTTTTGCAGAGACATTGGTATGTTGATTGTCTTTCTTGTCATGACCAATCCCTCATCGATCGCAATAACGAGGCGCATCCGTGATTGCCTGCAATATAGGCCATCATTCTGTTGAGCGCATATGATTTCCGAAGCACCTCCGGGGAATTCGCATCGAGCAGACGATGTGCCTGAGACGTGCCGCAACGGTCCTTCGTCGGGGCGTGGTGCCTGCCTTCGTGGCTGCGGCGAGAAGTCGATCGGATCGCCGGCGGCGGAGCGCCCTGCTCCGCCCGCCTCAGCCGAGATCGAGGTGGAGGAACCGGTTGAAGCCGGAGGCCTCATAGTCGGAAAAGGGCGGACCGTCGCGGAACCCGCGCAGCCGGTAGAGCGCGAGCGCCGGTTCGAAGGCAGGGCCGCTGCCGGTTTC
>JAEZMP010000283.1 GCA_023442215.1 Pseudomonadota bacterium | reverse complement strand
TTCATCACCGGTTCGGTGCTCACCATCAACGGCGCGCAGTACATCGCCAACGGCTGATCGCCGGCTCCATCCTCACGCCTGCCGGATGGCCGCCATCCGGCAGGCGGACCCAGGCCATCGCGTACCTCACCCGGATCGCGGCCCGTTCGGGACGTCGAACCCTTGAGAATCCCGCCACCTTCCCCTCCTATTGAGGTCAGCCAAGGGAGGCAGGGGTCCCATGCTGGAACCGGCGACGGACGATGAGAGTTCCCCGGCGCCGGCCGGGGGCAGCCGCCGCGGCCGCTCCGTCGCGATCGCGCTCATCTGCCTGCTCGTGGCGCGCGAGGGTGCGATCCGGACAGGGGAGGTCGCGCGCCATCTCGCGATCGCCCGCTCCTCTCTCAACCGCATCGGCCGCGTGCTCGCCGATCACGGGCTTCTGGATCTCTCGCGCCGCGGCTGGATCGCCCTCGGCCCGGCCGCGCTGAGGCTCGGCCAGCGGCGCGAGGCGATGCTGCGGCAGGAAGACGAGCGACGCCAGGCACCAAGGCGCAAGCGCCTGTCGCGGGCGCCCGGCGCGAGCTACGTGCTGGCGCGCAACCCGGATTGCATCCGCCTCTCCGACACCGGCCGCTTCCGGCGCACGCCGAAATTCCGCCTCGGCTTCTCCAACGCCTCGATCGACCACCCCTGGCGGACGGCGCTCGTGCACAGCGTCGAATACGGCGCGGTGCGTCATGAGGCGCTCGTCTCCGCGCTGTCGGTCCGGCATGCAGGCCTCGACGCCCGCCGGCAGATCCTCGACATCGAGGCTCTGCTCGCCAGGGGCATCGACGGCCTCGTGCTGAGCGCCACCCGGTCCACGGACCTCGCGGAGGTGATCGCCGAAGCCGAGCGCCGCGGCGTGCCGACGGTCATCGTCGATCGCGGCCAGCCGGACGTCCTCCCCCACGCCAGCTTCGTCACCTGCGACGACCGCACCATCGGCGAGATCACGGCGCGGTGGCTTTCGGAGCGCCTTCACGGCCGCGGGTCGGTGTTGCTGCTGCCGGGACTTCTCGGCGCCGACCCCGCCCACCGCCGGCTGGAGGGCGCACTGGCGGTGTTCGCCCGCCATCCCGGCATCCGGGTCGTCGACATCTGCTGGACCGGCTGGCAGCAGCGGCGTGGCCGCGAGATCGTCGCCGCCCGCCTCGCTGCGGGCGAAGAAGCGCTCGACGGCGTATGGTGCGATTCCGGGCTGCAGGCCGTGGGATCGCTCAAGGCCTTCCTTGCCGCCGGGCGGTCGGGCGCGATCCCCCCGCACACCGGCGGGGATCTGAACCTCGCCTACAAGCTGGCCATCCGCCACGGCGTCGCGCAGGCAGCCGTCGATTATCCGCCCGCGATGGGGCTGCGATCGGTCGAGGTGCTGATCGATGTGCTGCGCGGCCGGGCCGTGCCGCGGCGCGTCGACGTCTCGACGGAAATCGTCGTCACGCGGGGCCACGCGACGCGCTCCGTGAAGCCGGATCTCTGGTCCGACGAACATGTGCGATGGGATCTCCCGGACGATCTCATTCTCGCCAGTGGCCTCGGCCCGGCCTACGATCCGCGCTCGTTCCGCGTTCACTACAAGGGCAACCGCTACAACCGCTCGGCCGCCGTCGACGGAGGAAGGCGCATCGATGCCGGCCCGTGACGAAACGGCGGGCGTCGCCGCCGTGGCGCAGATCCTGGTCGCCCTCGCCGACGGCCGGCCGCAGACCGTCGCGGAACTGGCAGGCACGGCCGGCCTCAGCCGCTCGACGGCCTTCGCCGTCGCTGCCGAGCTCGATGCGGCCGGCCTCATCGAGCGTGACGCGGACGGCGTCCTCGCGCCGGGGCCCACCGCCGCCCGGCTCGCACTCGCCCCGTTCGGCCTCGGCGCCATGGCCGCGGCCTGCGAAAGCCTCATTCCCGTGCTGCGCGACGATACCGACGCCTCTGTCGCGCTGCTCCTTACCGATGGAGAGAACGCCCGCGTCGTGACGGAACGGCGCGCGCCGTGGGATCGGGAGGGCGGGCGGGCACCGCGGCACATCGCGGCAGAGGTCGGGCGCACTGCCGAAGGCCACGCGGCGACGCTCCGCCTCTCCCTTCGCCCCAATGCCGGCGAAGCGGAGGTCCGCTCTGCGACCGCCTGCCTCGATCGCGTCGCGGCGGCCCTCGCCGCGACGCTCCGTTTTGGTGGAGACGATCCGGCCTGAGTGGCCGACGAAAAACGGGGCGCCTTGCGGCGCCCCGGTCTATGCTGGTCCGTATCCCGTCGCGAACGAGGTGGAGATCGCTTCCGATCTGAACGGAATGGGCTTTAAGGCTTGCCGCCCCACCTTTCGGGATAGCCGGGCATGTCCTCGCAGCCGCACATGGCGTAGTGCAGCGGCGGCATCTTCTCGTTCACATATTTGTCCAGAGTTTCCTGGGTGATCACCGGCTGCGGCAGCTTCCACGTCGGGCCGATGACCGGCTCGCCCTTCAGGATCTTCACGGCGGCGATGACGGGCGAGCGCCACTGATAGGTCGGATAGGTCGGGCCGAAGGCAGTCAGCCCTTCCTTCTTCCACTTCACGAGGAAGTCTTCCTGATCCTCCCCGGTGATGATCGGATAGGGCTGCCCGGCATCCTCGAACGCCTCGATGGCGGCGACGGCTGTCGCGCCGGCATCCATCCAGATCGCGTCGATCTTGCCGAAGCGGTTGATGTAGTCCTCGACGATGGCCTTGGTCTTGGCGTTGTCGCCGTCGGTGAACTCGACGCCGACAACGTCGATGCCCTTTTCCTTGAAGATGCGGTTTGCCGCGGACCAGCGCGCCTCCAGCACGTCGACACCGGGCAGGATCCGGAGCGCCAGCACCTTTCCGCCCTTCGGGAGCTTCTCAGCGATGAAGTCCGCCGTCTGGATGCCCCAGCCATAACCGCCGATCGGATTGACGAACGTCACCGGGCATTCGGTGAGGACGCCGCGGTCGAAGACGACGACGGGCAACGCCTTGCAGGCCGCCTCGACGGCCGGGGTCAGCGCGGCGGTGGTGTTGGGCGATACGATCAGGATGTCGCACTTGCCGGACGACACGAACGCGTTGATGTCGGAAATCTGCTTGTCATCCTTGCCTTCGGCATCGGCATGGGTGAACGAGGCTATATCGCCCTTCATCATCTCGACCTGCGCCTGCATGTCGGTCCAGCCGACGACGCGCCAGGGATTGTTGACGCCGGCATTCGAGAAACAGATGTGGTAGGGACCGGGCTTCTTGTACTGGGAGGTATCGACTTCCTTGCCGCCCAGATGCTGTTCCCACGGCTTGCCGGCCGGCCCCTCGGGCTTCATCTCGAGCAATTGCTTCGAAGCCTCGAATTCCTTCGGATCATCGAAATTCTGGGCCGACGCTTCGCCCGCGAAGGCGAGCGTCAACACCACCGCCGCGATACCGAGCAGACGTCTTCTCATGGTCTTCCTCCCGTCAACAGCCGCTTCGCGCGGCATTTGGGACCTCGCGGTCCGGTTCATCCGCCGCGGCGCCGGCGCCACGCGCCGGATGCGACGGCGGAAATCAGGATGACGCCCTGCGCCGTGTCCTTGAGCGGCTGAGGCAGGCCGAGCAGATTGAGCAGCGTGAACAGCGCGAAGAGCGTGAACGCGCCCGCCACCGCACCGACGACGCCGCCGCGCCCGCCCATCAGCTGCACGCCACCGATCACGCAGGCCGCGATCGCCTGCAGTTCGAGACCCGAACCGACATCGACGGACACGCCGGCGAACCCGCCGAGGATGATGCCGCCGGTCACCGCCGCCAGAGCCGAGATCACGAAGGCCGCAATGCGGGTGGCATCGACCCGCACGCCGGACAGCGCCGCCGCCCGGGGATTGTCGCCAATCGCGAAGAGGCGCTTTCCGAACACGGTCTTCTGAAGGCCCCACCACGCGAGGAGCGCGACGACGACCAGCACGACCACCGTCACCGGGAACGAGCCGATGACCGGGACGTCCCGAAAGGTGAAGCGGCCGAAGAAGCGGAAATTGTCGGGGAGATAGCCGCGCGGCGAGCCGCCCGACCACATCATCGCGACGCCGTTCAGCGACAGCAGCATGCCGAGCGTCGCGATGATCGAGGGCACGCGCAGCACGGTGACGACCAGCCCGTTGACGAGCCCGACGCCAAGCCCGATCGCATAGAGCACGACGATGGCCCATGCGGTGTTGGCCGGGTCGTTGTCGGTCAGCATCGAGCCGCCGATCACGGTCA
>JAEZMP010000282.1 GCA_023442215.1 Pseudomonadota bacterium | reverse complement strand
GCCTATGTCGGCGCGCGCGATCTCGAAGGCTCGCCCGATCCGGGCGCCGTCGCGGTGGCGCGGGTGTTCGAGGCGCTGGCGCGCGCCGGCTGAGGACCGGAGCGGCGGGAGAGGAGGGAGACGGATGCAGCTCGATCCCGGGGATCTCTCGGAACTGATCTCGCTGTGCCGGGCCGAGATCGACCGGCACGGCGATCATCTGACCGTGCTCGACAGCGCAATCGGCGACGGCGACCACGGCGCCAACATGCGCCGGGGTCTCGAAGCCGTGTTCGCCGAGCGCGAGGCCATCGCCGCCCTCCCCCTCCCAGCCGCGCTGGAGCGGATCGGTTTCGTGCTGGTCATGAGCATCGGCGGCGCCGCCGGCCCGCTCTACGGCACGCTGATGATGGAACTCGGGCGCGGGCTCGCCCCCGACGCCGACGCGGACGGCTTCGCCGCGACCTTGGAACAGGCGATCGCGGCGGTCGCGCGGCGCGGGCGAGCCGAACCCGGCGACAAGACCCTGCTCGACGTGCTCTATCCCGTCCAGGCGGAGGTGCTGAAGCGCTCGGCGCCGGAGCGCATCGCCGCCTGCGCCCGCTCAGCCGCGCAATCGACAGGGCCGATGCAGGCGCGGCGCGGCCGGGCCGCCTTCCTCGGACCGCGTTCCATCGGCTATGAGGACCCCGGCGCGTCGAGCTGCGCGCTGCTGGCTGCCGCCATCTGCGGCTATTTCGCGGAGCAACGCGCGTCATGAGCATGACCGGCCCCGGCGAGCGCCCGGCCAATGTGGGCATCGTGATCGTGTCGCACTCCCCTCTGGTGGCACGCGGCGCGGCCGACATGGTGCGCCAGATGGTGGGCGACTGCGTGCCGCTCGCCTGGACCGGCGGCAATGCCGACGGCGGCCTCGGCACCCATGTCGCCGGTATCCAGGCGGCGATCGAAGCGGCGTGGTCGGATGCCGGTGTCGCGATCTTCGTCGATCTCGGCGGTGCCGAAACCAACAGCGAGACGGCGGCCGAACTGCTGGGCGCCGCGCGGGCGGCGCGCATCGTCGTCTGCAACGCGCCGCTGGTGGAAGGCGCGGTCGTCGCGGCGGCCGAAGCCTCCGGCGGCTCCAGCCTTGCCAAGGTCGTGGCGACGGCCGAGGAGCTGTCGCCCTGATGAGAGAGTCCAATTCCCGCGTCCCGCGTGAGAATGCCGGCAAGAGCTGGCAGACCGAGGTCGAGGTGACCCACGGCATCGGGCTCCACGCGCGGCCCTCGGTCACCTTCACCCGCCTCGCCAAGAGCTTCCCCTGCCTGATCGAGGTGGCCGTCGACGGCTCGGCCGAGTGGCTGAACGGCAAGAGCATCGTCAAGATCATGGGGGCCCGCATCCGCCGCGGCACGCGCCTGCGCATCCGGGCCGAAGGCTCCCGCGCCGAGGAGGCGATCCTGGCGCTGAGCGAGCTGGTGCGCCGTAATTTCGACGAGGACCGCAAGCTCGGACGGGCTGATGGCCGGCCCGGCTGAGGTGCGACCGCACGACCGTTCCGGCACGCCGGCCTCGCCCGGGCGGGCGACCGGGCCCGTCTTCCGGGCGCGGGACGGCGACCCGGCGGCGCACGGCCCGGCCGGCGAAGACGACGTCGCGGCGCTGCGGGCGGCGGTGGAGATCGCCGTCGCCGAACTGCGCGCGCTCGCCGAGGGCGCCGGCGGGCTCGGCCACGGCGTGCTCGACTTCCAGATCGAGATGCTGCTCGACGAGGAGATCCTCGTCCCCGCGCTCGCCCGCGTTGGCCGCGGCGAAGGCGCCGCACTGGCCTGGGCCGGGGCCATGGCCGATTATATCGATGCCTTCCGTGCCGGAGACGCGGGCGCCGACGCCTTCGCCGAACGGGCGTCGGATCTAGCCGACCTGCGGCAGCGCGTGCTCGACGCGCTCGCGGGAACCCCGGCCCCGGATTTTCCCACCGGGACGATCTATGTCGGGCACGACATGCCACCGAGCCGGTTCCTGGCCCACGACTGGTCCAAGGGCGGCGCCATTGCGCTCGCCGCCGGCAGCGCCGCCGGCCATGTCGCCCTGCTGGCGCGCGCCCAAGGCGTGCCCATGGTCGTCGGCCTCGGCGAGATCGCCGCGGCTGACGGCGACGTCGTTGTCGTCGACGGCGACCGCGGGCTGGTGCGGCCGGGCGCGCTCACGACGCCGGATGTGCCACCCTCGCCCGTCCGCTCTGGCGAGGACGGTCCCGAGTTGGCGCGCGGCGAGGCCGCTGCCGCCGCGGGACGGGTGCGGGTGCTCGTCAACCTCAACACGCTGTCCGACCTCGATGCCATCGATCCCGCCACGGTGGACGGCGTCGGCCTCGTCCGCACCGAGTTCCTGTTCCTCTCGCTGGCCGAGGCCCTGAACGAGGAACGCCACCTCGCCTGCTATCGCCGCATCGTCGAGCGTTTCGCCGGCCTGCCGGTGACGGTGCGGATGCTCGATTTCGGCGGCGACAAGTCGCTTCGGGGGCTCGCGGAGGGCGGGCCGGCCTCGCTTCTCGGGCTGCGCGGCATCCGCCTGCTGCTGGCTCACCCCGAGCTCGCCCGCACCCAGGTCCGCGCCCTGCTGCGAGCCGCCGCGTTCGGCGACGTCCGCGTGCTCCTTCCCATGGTCACGCTGCCGGAGGAGGTCGCGGCGATGGAAGCGCTGTTCGACGAGGAGGAGGCTCGCCTCTCCCGCGCCGGCATCTCCTTCCGCCGTCCGCCGCTCGGCATCATGGTCGAGGTGCCGGCCGCCGCCCTGACGCTCGACCTGTTCGACCGGGCGACCTTCTTTTCGGTTGGGACCAACGACCTGATGCAGTATCTCTCGGCGGCGTCGAGGGACGACCCGGCGGTGGCCCATCTCAACGCGCGCTCCGGGCCCGCGCTGTTCCGTCTCCTCGACCGGATCCGCTCCGATGCCGATGCGCTCGGCAAGCCGGTGTCGGTCTGCGGTGACCTCGCCGGCGATCCGGACGGCCTCGCCCGCCTGATCGGGATCGGCTTCCGTGAGGTCTCGGTCGTGCGCGGTCGACTGGCGGTGATGCGCGCTCATCTGCACGGCCTAAGCGGCGCATCGGCGCTCGTAAACCGCGCATCGGCGCTCACGAAAGGCTAGTGCATGGCGCGGGAACCTATCGATGAAGCGGTGATCGCGTACAAGACGCTTCTTGCCGACATCCTCGACAACCGTCCGTCCGGCACCCGCCAGAGGCTGGCGACGGCGCTCGGCAAGCACCGCAGCTTCGTCACCCAGGTGACGAGCCCGGCCTACGACACCCCCCTGCCCGCCCGCCACCTGCCGACCATCTTCCGCGTTTGCCATTTCAGCCCGGCCGAACAGGAGCGGTTCCTGGCCGCCTATCAGTCGGCCCATCCGGGACGGTTGCCGGATGCGGGCGGCGGGGAGAAACTGCGTCCGCTGACACTGATGGCGCCGGATTTCGGCGACGACAAGAAGAACCGCCGGTTCGACGACGCCATTGCGGAACTGGTGCAGAAGATGGCCGCCCTGGTGAACGGAGAGGAGTGACGTGTCCGCCCCGACATCATCGCCATGCCACCGTTTCTTCTCTTTGCCCCGGGGTCGGGACAGATGAAGCGGATCATGAACGCCCCCGAAAACTTCGTGGCCGAAAGCCTCGCGGGGCTCGTGCGGGCGCACGAGGCGCTGGTGACCTTCGGCGACGGCCGCAGGTTCATCCGGCGTCGCCGGATGACGGCGGGCAAGGTGGCGCTGATCGCCGGCGGCGGTGCCGGCCACGAGCCGATGCACTCCGGCTTCGTCGGCCACGGCATGCTCGATGCCGCCTGCACCGGGCACGTCTTCACCTCGCCGACACCGGATCAGATCGTGGCGGCGATGGACGAGACCGACACCGGCGCCGGCTGCCTGCTGATCGTGAAGAACTTCGACGGCGACGTCATGAATTTCGAGATGGCGGCCGAGATGGCCTCCGACCGTCACGCCATCGAGATGGTCGTCGTCGAGGACGATGCCGCGACCGGCGCCGGGGTGCGCAGCCGCGGCCGGCGGGGCATGGCCGGAACCATGATCGTCGAGAAGATCCTGGGCGCCGCCGCCGAGCGCGGCGCCGGCCTCGCCGATCTGAGGGCGCTCGGCGAAGACCTCAACCGCCGCATCCGTTCCATGGGCGTGGCGCTCCGGGGCGTGACGGTCCCCAACAATCCGCGCGAGACCTTCTCCCTCGGTCCGGATGAGATGGAGATCGGGATCGGCATCCACGGCGAACCGGGCCTGAGGCGGGCGCGCTTCGCTGGCGCCGATGAGATCGTGCGCGTGCTGGGCGAGCGCATTCTGGCGGAAATCCGGGCGGAAATGGCGCTCGGGGTGCAGGGGCGGCCGCTGCTTCTCGTCAACGGCTTCGGCGGCACGCCGCCGATCGAACTCTATCTCGCGCAGGGCATCGCGCACCGGTTCTTCGAGGAAAATGGCCTCGTGCCCGAGCGGTCACTGACGGGAACCTTCGTGACATCGCTCGACATGGCCGGGATGTCGATCACGCTCGCCCTGCTCGACGACGCGCAGGTCGAACTGTGGACCGCGCCGGTGGAAACCCCCGGCCTGCGCTGGTAGCCCCACCGGGGCCGGCCACATCGGCTCGCCTTTGCAGCCATCCCGGGCTCATTTCCAGGAACCGCCCGCCAGGAACCGGCTGCTACACCATCCCCAATCTACCGGCGGCTCGGAATCCTGCGATACTCGCCAGGGATGTGGTTATGCATTAGAGCGCGCTCCGCGGACGTGAAGTTTCGCTCAATGATCGATCGTCGCGCGCGACCTATGACATTGACCTTTGTCGCGTGAGTCATCGAGGCCTGTCTTTATTGGACATGTCGCAGGTTTAATCTTTGAGGATTGATTCTTTCATTTTATTTCATTGCTGCTGGCCAGCCCAATCCTGTAGAGCAGAGACTGGACTATCGGTGCCGGGCGCGCGGGGGCGTGCAGGTCCGGCGGTGCGGGGGGTAGCAATGTCCGTAAAAAATGAACGGTCGCCGCGCGCGGGCGGCAGGGCGCCGCGTTCGGAAAACAAGGCCGGCCGTATCACGCGCCGGTCCCGCATGCGGCGCGGGGGCGCCGCCATGCTGCTCGGCGGGTCGAGCCTTCTGGCCGTTCTTGCGAGTGGGACGACGGCGTCGGCGATTGTCCTGGGATATGGCTCCGGCCCCGTGGTCAAGGAGATCAGAACCGGGTCCAACGGAGCCGACGGCCAGAAGACAAGCGTCTGGGACGACATCAAGGGTTATCTTTTCAACCGCTCCTACCGCGGCGTCGACCCGACCAGCGGCAGCAGCGGTCCGGAACTGACGTCCGACACCCCCTCTGTTTTCGGCGGCTGGTTCCCGGGACGGCAGGATACGCCTTTGATCCTGCTGCAGAGCACCGGCGGCATCGGTGGCGACGGCAAGACCATCGAACAGCCCGGCACCCCCTACCGGCAGCCGGGCGGCAACGGCGGCGCCGGCGGCATCGTCACGGTCACGCTCGACAAGCCCATCCCGACCGACGAGGGAACGGTGGTCCTGGGGCTGACCAAGGACAACAAGGGTGGTCAGGATGCGATGATCAGCCTCTATTCCCTCGGGGGAATGGGCGGCTACAGCATGACCAATCCGGGCAGCGGCGGAAATGGCGGCGCGACGACGCTCGTTCTCGGCGACGTGCGGCCGACACCCGCGACAATCGAGCTTTCAGCTCATGGCGACGGGCTCGCGGTGGCGTGGCTGCGCTCCACCGGTGGACAGGGCGGACCGGGCAGCGGCGGCTATCACAGCGGCGGCGTCGGAGGCAAGGTCTCGCTGACGCTCCAGGGCCGCACGAGCCTGTTCACGGACGGCAAGCAGGCACCGGTCGTGATCGCCCAGTCGCTCGGCGGCAACGGCGGGGTCGAGAGCAGCGGCAATACGCTGGGCTACAAGCCTATCGGCGGCGGCAGCGGCGGTGAGGTCATCGTCACGACCGCGTCGTCGGTGCATCTCGAAAGCAAATGGGAAGCCTCTCCCGGCCTCGTCGCCCAGTCCATCGGCGGCAAGGGCGGCTACAATGAGGGCTGGGTCGGCGGTATCAGCGGTTCAAGGGGCGGGACCGGCGGAACCGTGAAGGTCACCGCCGCCGGGACCATCACCACGCTCGGGAACTACGCCCCGGGGCTGGCGGCCCAGTCCGTCGGCGGTGTCGGCGGCGACGGCGGCCGCGGAATCCTCAAGGGCGGCAACGGCGGCGACGCCGGATCCGGCGGCAAGGTCGAGGTGAGCCACAGCGGCACGATATCGACGTCCGGTCCGGGTTCGATCGGTATTCTCGCCCAGAGCATCGGCGGCGGCCGTGCGACCAGCGCCTTCCAGTCGGCGGCGATTGTCAACGGCGGCGGCGGCGACGGCGGCAAGGGCGGCTTCCTGTTCTTCGGATCCGGCGGCGACGGCGGATCCGGCGGGAGCGGCGACACGGTCACCGTCGGAAACAGCGGCACGATCCTCACGCAAGGTCGCAACGCCCCCGCCATTCTGGCGCAGAGCATCGGCGGCACCGGTGGCGGCGGCGGTTCGGCCAAGATCGGGGGCGTGCTGTTCGGCATCGCGCTGGGGGGCGACGGCGGCAGTGGCGCCATCGGCGGCACCGTCACTGTCAACAACAAGCCGGCCGGCGGCGCGGCGGCAACGGGATCGATCAGGACCAAGGCCGATTATTCATCCGGCATCCTCGCCCAGTCGGTCGGCGGCGGCGGCGGCTCCGGTGGCGATGCGACCGCGGCCACGCTCGGCGTGCAGGTGTCGTTGGCGCGGGCGGTCGGCGGCAACGGTGGCAAGGGCGGCAAGGGCGGGACCGTCCTGGTCGACAACGGCCTCGATATCGCGACCGAGGGCGCGCAGTCGTCCGCGATCACGGCGATGAGCATCGGCGGCGGCGGCGGCAACGGCGGCATCGCGTCCGCGGTCGCCCTGAGCGCCAGCGCCTACCCCAAGGTTCCGACGATCACCGTCGCCAGCGCGGTGGGCGGCATCGGAGGCGATGGCAATGTCGCCGGCAAGGTCACGGTCAAGAACGCCGCCTCGCTGACCACCTCGGCGGCCGCATCCTTCGGCGTGCTCGCCATGAGCGTGGGCGGCGGCGGCGGCATCGGCGGCGCTGCCAGCAGCGCATCGGTCTATCTCGGCGGCGACAGCGTGGCGAACCTGACGGCGAGCCAGGCGACCGGCGGCGTCGGTGGCACCGGCGGCATCGGCGGCGCGGTGGAGGTCACCAATACCGGGACCATCCGGACCGGCAGCCTCTCCGCAGGCGGCATGCTGTCGATCGGCATCGCCGGCTACAGCATCGGCGGCGGCGGCGGTATCGGCGGCAGCGTGGAGGTGCGGTCTCAGGATGTCGCCGCAATGGGCAAAGCCGCGCTGAACCTGACGCAGGGGATCGGCGGCGACGGTGGCATCGGCAACAAGGGCGGCGACGTCACCATCTCCAACAGCGGCAGCGTGACGACGGCCGGCATCTCGGCGACCGGCATCCACGGCATGAGTGTCGGTGGCGGTGGCGGCAACGGCGGTATCGCCAGCCCCTACGACTTCAACACGGTGCTGAGCGGCCTCATGACCCTCGGCGGCCTCGCCAACTCCAACAAGACATTCTCCTACACCGAGAACATCGGCGGCAAGGGCGGCAGCGGCGGTCTCGGCGGCAAGGTGACGATCACCAACGGCGGCTCGGTCATGACCTCCGGCAACGGAGCCGCGGGCATCCTGGCGCAGTCGATCGGCGGTGGCGGCGGCAAGGGTGGCGGCGCGACCGTCTCCGGCAACTCGACCGTGACCTGGAACCGCACGCTCGGCGGCAACGGCGGCAGTGGCAACGATGGCGGCCAGGTGAGCGTCACCCAGCAGGACGCTGGTTCCTACGTTCTCACCACCGGCTTCGGGGCCTACGGCATCCACGCCCAGTCCATCGGCGGCGGCGGCGGCGACGGCGGCGCGGCGGCATCGTCAGCCGGCGGAACGGACTGGTACAATTCCCAGGCCACCAATGCCGCGAAAAATTCCCTGAGCAATCTCTTCAAGCAGTATCTGAACAACAACTGGATCTCGTCCATCAAGTCGGTTCAAAGCTACGCCAACAACGGATGGCTCGTTAAAGCTCTCAGAAACACGCTCGGCAATACGGTCGGCGACGCGGTGAAGGGTCTTCTGCTCAACCAGGGCGTCAACTACGTCAAGACGGCCAAACCCTCCATTCCCTATTCGCTCGCGTACAACGACGCGGTGGGCGGCATGGGCGGCGCCGGCGGCAAAGGCGGCAAGGTCGATGTCACCGTTTCGGCCGGCAGCCTCGAGACGATCGGCGATGCGTCTGCAGCGGTCTTCGCGCAGTCGATCGGCGGCGGCGGCGGCAACGGCGGCGGCTCCAAGGTCGGTTCCGGTCAGTACGTCAACGTCAAGCAGGCGCTCGGCGGCAGCGGGGGCGCCGGCGGCAACGGCGGCGATGTCGCCGTCACGACCGTCAAGGGCAGCACCATCTGGACCGGCGGGCAGTCGTCGTTCGGCATCGCAGCGCAGTCGATCGGCGGCGGCGGCGGCTCGGCGGCCCTCGGGCTCGAACTCGACACGCCCGGCTCCATCATCCCCAACCTCTATACCAACGTGCTCGGCGGCCAGAACGGCGGCGGTGGCGACGGCGGCAAGGTCACGGTCACCCACGCCGGCCTCATCGAGACCTACGGGGATCAGGCGCACGGCATCGTCGCGCAGTCCGTCGGCGGCGGCGGCGGCATCGTGATGATGACGACCTACGACGCCGCGACCGTGCTGAAGTTCGCAGACAGCCTCGGCAGCGACGCGGAGGCGGTGTTCAAAAGCGTCGGCCTCGACCTGAAGACGGAACTCGAGAACGCCCGGCGCCTCAACACGCTCTACAACGCCAACAAGGACGCTTACGACATCACGCTCGGCGGCAAGAATGTCAGCGGTCGCGGTGGCACCGTCGAAGTGAAGACCTCCGGCACCATCTCCACCGCGGGAATCAATGCCTTCGGCATTCTTGCGCAGTCGGTCGGTGGCGGCGGCGGTCTCGTGACGAACGGCATCATGACCTCGGCGGGCGCCGGGTCAGCATCGTCTTCGCGCAAGGTCTTCGTCGGCGCCACGGGTTCGACACGGCGGGATCCCGCCACCTATGGCGGCGATAACGACGGTGGCGAGGTCAAGGTGCTGTTCGGCAACGGCGCGAAGATCTCGACCTCGGGCGCCTATTCGACGGCCGTCTTCGCGCAGTCCGTCGGCGGGGGCGGCGGCTACGGCGGCGTGGACGTGTTGCAGCGCCGATCGCAGCCGGTTTTCCAGGACGATACCGCGATCGGAAACGGCGGCGCCATCCGCATCCTGATGGACGGCGAAGGGTGGGACGGCAAGATCGAATCCGCCAGCGGGTTCATGAAGTCGCTCGGAGCGACGCTCTCCATCGTGACGACCGGGGCCTCCGCCCACGGCGTGTTCGCGGAGTCGCTCGGCGGCGGCGGGCTCGCGGTCGGCGCGCTGCAGACGAGTTCGGCGGCCACGCGCGCGACGCAGGGCACCGGGGGCGCGATCACCATCGCGCTCGCCGGCAGTGTAAACGCGAGCGGTGCGGATGCTTTCGGCATCCTTGCCCAGAGCGGCTTCCAGAAGACCGACGGAGCGCTCGATCCGGGCCGTTCGGGAGGAAAGATCGAGATCGCCTACAACGGAACGATCACGGGTGGCTCTGGCAGCGGCGCGGCAATCGGCATCGACGGCGGCTCGGTAAAGGCGGCTGCCGGCGAGAGCAACAGGATCGTGATCGGTGCCGGCTCCAGCATCAGCGCTGCATCGAACACGGCGATCCTGTCGTCGTTCGGCTCCGAGAGCGTCTCGAACTTCGGCACGATCACCGGCGACATCAATCTTGCCACCGGCGGCACGACGGAGTGGAACGAGTTCCGCAACGAGGTCGGCGGCACCTACATCAGCGCCGGCACCGGAACGATCAATGTCAGCAACGGCTCCGGCTGGTTCTACAATGCCGGCACGTTCAGCGTCGGCAAGATCGGCGCGATCGACACGGCGACGGTGAAGACGGTCGACACCTGGCTCGGCGGCGTGCTGATGGTGGACGTCAACAGCGTCGCGGCCCCCGGCGCGCAGAACGCCGATCTCCTCAAGACCGCAGGGCTGACGCTCGACGGCGTCGCGATCCAGCCGCATGCGGTGGAAGGACTGCTGCCGGGCACGTTCACGGTGATCTCGGCCTCCTCGATCGCCAACAACCAGGTCCCGACCGCCGGCGCGAGTCCGGCGAGCCCGATCTCGTGGACCGCGGCCCAGTCCGGCAACACCGTCACGATCGCGCCCTACGCCACATTCCTGGCGAAGGCCGGCGGCAACCCGAGCGACACGGAACGCTCGCTGCTCAACAGCCTGCAGACGGCGTGGAACACGAGCGATGTCGGCAAGGCGGATACCTTCGCGGAGCTCGCCAACGTGGTCTCGGCCGAGCAGTACCGCATGAAGATCGAGAGCATGAGCCGGACGGAGAATGTCGGCCAGTCCGCCTCCAGCCAGACGCTCGGCGCCCGCGACGCCACCCGGTTCTCCATGAGCTGCCCGGTGTTCGAGGGGACGACCACGATGGTCGGCGAGAGCCAATGCGTCTGGTCGCGCGTCACCGGATCGCGCGTGGCGCAGTTCGACGGCGGCGACGCCGACGGCTTCACCGCGACCGCGATGAGCTACCGCGTCGGCGGCCAGTGGGAGTTCTCGCCCGACTGGTTCCTCGGCGCGACCGCCGCCTACAACACCGACTGGATGAAGACCAGCGACGGCCTGACCTCCATCGATGGCAGCGGCGGCGACGTCTCGGTCGCGCTGAAGCACCAGATGGGGCCGTGGCTCCTCGCCGGCGCGCTCAGCGCGGGCTATGGCAGCTACGATTCCAGCAGCACCTTCTTCATCGGGGGTGATGGCTGGCAGGCGCTGAACACCTCGGACGTCTGGACGGCGAGCCTCAAGCTGCGCGCGGCCTACGAGTTCGCGTTCGCCAACTGGTATGTCCGGCCCTATGCCGATCTCGACGTGATCCACACCTACATGCCCGGCTACACGCTCGCCGGTGACGGCGCGGTCCTGCGGGCAGGCGACATGCGGGAGTGGACGGTGGCGTTCGAGCCGACGCTCGAAGTCGGTGCCCGCGTCAACATCGAGGGCCACGGCTGGCTGCGCCCCTACGCCTCGGTGGGCGCGACATTCATCGGCGGCAACGGCCTCAGCCAGAACGTGACGTTCTCGGACGGCGGCGATTCCGGCCTGGCCTTCACCTCGACCACGGATGTGCCGGATACGCTGTTCGACATCGGCGCGGGCGTGCAGTTCATGGCGAACGACAAGTACGAGCTGCGCGGCGAGTACAAGGCGCAGATCGCGGACGACTATCTCGGCCAGGAAGTCAGCCTGCGTATGGCGATCCGCTTCTGAACGCGCGTTATTTTCGACTGCGTCCTTTGGAACCCGCCTCCCTTCGTGGGGGGCGGGTTTTTCCGTCCTGCCTTCAAGAAGGGCATCCTGGGAGAGGGGTGTCCTGCGACGTCTCGTGCCGTGCGATCGAGACGTGCACATCCCGGTCGCGCCCGGCAGCCGCCGGGAACGATTCCGCATCGACCGGCTGGAAGGCGTCCTGCCGCTCCGCCGCG
>JAEZMP010000258.1 GCA_023442215.1 Pseudomonadota bacterium | reverse complement strand
GGTGATGACGGTGTCGACCGCGCCCTGCGCCCGTGTCGCCTGGGACTGGCCCATGCCGTCGCGGATGACCTTGCCGCCGCCGAACGAGACTTCCTCGCCATAGGTGGTGAAGTCCTTCTCGACCACGATATAGAGCTCGGTATCGGCGAGGCGCACCTTGTCGCCCGTGGTCGGTCCGAACAGGCCCGCATAGGCGGCGCGGGAAAGCGTGTAAGCCATGTCTCTCGTCCTTCGACTCTCTCGTCGTTCGGTTCCTGCCGCAGCCTCAGAGCTTGCCCATGACCGCCTGGCGGAAGCCGTAGACGGTGCGTTCGCCGGCAAGCGCGACGAGGTTGACCTCGCGCGTCTGGCCCGGCTCGAAGCGCACGGCGGTTCCGGAGGGAATGTCGAGCCGCATGCCGCGGGCGGCCTCGCGGTCGAAGGACAGGGCGGCGTTGGTCTCGTAGAAATGGTAGTGGGACCCGACCTGGATCGGCCGGTCGCCGGTGTTGGAGACGGTGAGCGTGACCGTCTCGCGGCCCACGTTCAGCACGATCTCGCCCTCGGCGGTCTCCACCGCGCCGGGATCGAGCCGGCCGAGCGCGCCGCGCACCGGGTTGTGCACGGTGACGAGCTTGGTGCCGTCCGGGAACGTCGCCTCGACCTGCACGTCGTGGATCATCTCGGCGACGCCATCCATCACCTGATCGGCGGTCACGACGTGGGCGCCGGCTTCCATCAGGTCGGCCACGGTGCGGCCGTCGCGCGCGCCCTCCACGACGAAGTCGGTGATGAGCGCGACCGTTTCCGGGTGGTTGAGCTTCACGCCGCGCTCCAGCCGGCGCCGGGCCACCACCGCCGCCATCGCGATGAGCAGCTTGTCCTTCTCCCGGGGTGTCAGGTTCATCGCACAGTCTCCAAGCCTTGGTCTTTCGAAGCGAGATAAAGGATACGAAGCGGGCTAGCCGCGGCCGCGGGACGGCCGGCCTGCCGGCGCTACCAGGAGCGCGGCATCGCCATCCCCCTGAAGGAAACGAGGAAGCGCACCAGATCGGCCCTGAGGGCAGCGGCGTCGCGGCAGAGCATCCGGACCACGAGAAGCCCGTCCCACGCGCTTGCCCCGCATTCGCTCACGGCGCCTTCAAGATGGGCACGCGCCTCATCGAGCCGTGCCTCCGCGTCGGGCGCGACATAGACGAGCGTCGCCACCGCGCGCGCGCCGCCGCCGAGCGGTGTGCGCGCCAGCGTGCCGGCGATGTCGTCCTCGATCCGCACGCCCTCGGCCAGCACCAGCCGGCCGTCGCGGCGCAGCCGCCAGCGATCGCGGAAGACGCCGCGCGCGAAACTTTCCCCCATGGCCGCACGACCAAAAAACAGGCTCTCCGCCATCAGCAGGCGCGCATCCCCGGCAAGGTCGATCTCGAGCGAGCGGCGAAGCCGCGCCCCGTCGAACAGAATGGTTTCCTGGGGCAGCCATGCAAAACTCGCGCCTGACGCAAGCCGGATGGAAACCTCGACGCGGGTGTCGGCGCCCTGCGAACGATAGATCTTCTCCGCCGCCTGGGTGGTCACAACCGCGTCCGCACCCTCGCCCGCCTCGATCTCGACGCGCATGGTGTCGCCGCCGGTCATGCCGCCGCCGGTATTGATGAGGACGGCCTCGCAATGGCGCCCTTCCACCGCGGGGAAGCGCACGCGGTAGCCGCCCGCCTCGCGCACCCGCATCGCCTCGGTGCCGCGCGGAGCGGCGGCGAGCGTCAGGCCGACGCCGCCGTGGGCGCGCACGAAGGCCGGCACGACGGCGGCGGCATCCGCGCCCTGCAGGGTGTCGGACGGGGTGGGAACGGGCGTGGACGACGTCATGAAGGCTCGTGCTCTGGCGCGCCAGACGGGCGGAGGAATGGCGGACGGGAGAATGGCGGGCGGGCGCATTTTGCTACCATGCCGCGGCGGCGGGCGGCAGGGGCGTTCGCCGCCGTTCGTACGACGGCCGACGAGCGGACGTTTGACGGCGGCCGGCGGAAGGCTACAAGGTCGCCGTCAACGAGGGTAACCCAGGCTCTGCGATGACGCGCGCCAACAATTTCGATTTCCTGCGCGTGCTCGCGGCCCTGTCGGTGCTCTACGGCCACATGTTCGTGCTGATGGGCGAACCTGTGCCGTTCCTGCTCGGCACGTCGCTCCACGGGCTCGGCATCGACATCTTCTTCTGCGTCAGCGGCTATCTCATCACGCTGAGCTGGCAGGCGGATCCCTCGCCGGCCCGGTTCGCCCGCCGCCGGGCCCTGCGCATCCTGCCCGGCCTCGCCGGCGTGCTCCTGTTTTCCGTGTTCGTGCTCGGGCCGCTCGTCACCACCTTGCCGCTGCGCACCTATTTCACCTCCGGCGAGACCTGGCGCTATCTCGGCAACATCGTGCTGTTTCCCCGCATCCATCACACCCTGCCGGGCGTGTTCGCCGACAATCCGTTCCCCGGCGCCGTCAACGGCTCGCTGTGGAGCCTGCCGGTCGAGGTGCTGATGTACGTGATGTCGGCGGGGATCGGCCTCGCAGTGCTCGCGGCGGCGCGCCTCGGACTTACCCGCGTGCTCGCCCGGCCGCTGCCGTGGCATCTGCTCGGGGGCGCCGTGCTGTGGGGCTTCCTGATCGCGGTCGAGGCGAGCGGCCGAACCAGCCTGTTCGTCGCCGGCTCGGACCTGACGGTGATCGCCGGGCTCGGGCTTTATTATCTCAGCGGCGCGGTTCTGGCGCTCGCCCCGACCCGGCTGCCGCTGCGGACGGATATCGCCGTGCTGATCGTCGGCGCGCTGGTGGTGATGCCCGCGACCGCGCTGCCGTTCGGGCCGCGCGCCTTTCTGTTCGCCTATGCCGTGCTCGCCTTCGCCCAGGGCACATCCTTTGCCGGCTTCGCACGCCGGGGCGACTTTTCCTACGGGCTCTATCTCTACGCCTTTCCGATGCAGCAGGTGGTGGCGGCGCATTTCCACGGCGTCCTCGGCGTTCACGTCGCCGCGCTGTTGTCGCTGGCCGGCGCGCTGGCGCTGGCGGTGCTGTCCTGGCACCTCATCGAGGCACCCGCCCTGAGGCTCAAGCCCCGCCGACCGGCCGGGCGCAGGCGGGCGGAAGCCGCCTAGCCTGTCGGCGGAGAGCTGCGACGGCCGGCCATGTTCGCCGGGGGCGCATTGGGCGGCAATACGTCGTTTGCCGCATTTGCAACGGCCCTGGCATTTGCCATGCGCCGTCTTTTATCGGTATTATCCCGCTCGGTATTTTATCGTTATTGTAAACTGCAATCGATCCAACTACCTAAAGACCGGGCTCGCGGCGGTGGTTCGCCGGGGCCTTCCGCCGCCCGTCCTGCGCCGAGACCCCGCGAGAAAGCACGGGCCGCAGACCGGGTACCGCTTCCTCCGAGGTCCCCCGAGATGTCCACGATCACCGTCTCCGCTTCCGAACGCCCGCCGATCCTGAGGCTTCATGCCGACGACAATGTCGTGGTCGCCGTCGACGGCCTCGGTGAAGGCGCCCTCGCGGAAGGCGTCGTCACGCGCGAGCGCATTCCGCGCGGCCACAAGATCGCGGTCCGCCCCATCGCGGAAGGCGAATCCATCCGCAAGTTCGGCCAGATCATCGGCGCCGCCTCGCGGCCGATCGCGGCCGGCGAGTGGGTGCACGAGCACAATTGCCGGATGGAGACGTTCGAGCGCGACTATCGCTATGCGGAGGAAGCCCGCCCGGCCGCGATGGTGCCGGAAAGCGTGCGCGCGACCTTCCAGGGCTTCCGCCGGGCGGACGGCCGCGCGGGCACGCGCAATTATGTCGGCATCCTCACCTCGGTGAACTGCTCGGCCACGGTCGCCCGCTTCGTCGCCAAGGAGATCGAGCGCTCGGGCATCCTCGACGACTATCCCAACATCGACGGCGTCATCCCGCTGGTGCACGGCACCGGCTGCGGCATGGCTTCCAAGGGCGAGGGCTTCG
>JAEZMP010000144.1 GCA_023442215.1 Pseudomonadota bacterium | reverse complement strand
GCGCGCTTCAACGCGTCTGCGCTCGGATCGAACCGCCGGTTGAAGGCCAGCATCACCCGGCCGTTTCCGGCCTCGATGTCTTTGAGGGCGGCATCGGCGCGGGCGATGTCGAGATCGATCGGCTTCTCGCAGAGCACGGCCTTGCCGTGGCGGACGGCATGGAGGATCAGGTCGACATGGGTGTCTGTCGGCGTGCCGATCACGACCGCATCGACATCGTCGCGCTCGATCGTGGCCTTCGGGTCGCGCGCGGCTTCGGCGGACAGCGCCCCGGCCAGGTCCTCGGCGGCGGAGCCGAACGGATCAGCGACGGCGACGAGGGTCGCCCGTGGGCTGGTGGCGACGTTTGCAGCGTGGATCTTGCCGATGCGGCCGGCGCCGAGAACTGCGATGCGCAACATGGGACCTAATCTCCGAGAGGTGTTCGTTCGGCCAGGGGCCTGCCGGCGGGCGGCATTCACGCCCGCATCGAGGAGGAAATCGCCGGACCGTTGACCACCAGCGAGGGGTCGAGGCGGCCGGCAAAGAAGTCGAGGATGTTGCGCGCGGCGGCGACCGCCATGCGCTCGGCGCATTCGAGGGTCAGCCCGGCCGAATGCGGGCTCAGCACAACCTTGTCGCTGCCGAGCAGGGGATCGCTGGCCGACGGCGGTTCGTTCACGAGGACATCAAGGCCGACACCGCGCAACCGCCCCTCGGCCAGGGCCTCCGTCAGCGCGGCCTCGTCGACGAGCCCACCGCGAGCGGTGTTGATGACGATTGCCCCGGGCTTCAGCGCGGCGAGTTCCCGCGCGCCGATGACCGCCCCGTCTTTCGCCATCGGCACATGGACGGTAACGACGTCGGCATCGGGCAGCCCCGCCTGCAGGGCAGGCAGCGCGACGTGGCCATCGGCAACGACGCGCGCGGCATCGACGAACGGATCGTAGACCATGACGGACATGCCGAAGGCGGCGGACAGCCGCGACACCGCGCGGCCGATGCGGCCGTAGCCCACCACCAGCACCGTCCGGCCGCTCAGTTCCCGTGCATCGAGGCTGTCGCGGTACCCCCACCGGCCGGCGCGGGTCGCCGCATCGTAGGCGATGGTGCCGCGCGCGACCGCCAGCATCAGCATCATCGTGTGCTCGGCGACCGACACGGAGTTCACGTCCCCGATCACCGTCAGGGGAATGTTCCGGGCGTTGAGCGCATCCACATCGACCGCGTCATATCCGACGCCATGGCGCGAGACGATGCGCAGCCGCCGTGCCGCCGCGATCACGGATGCCGGCATCGGCTGCGTACGGATCAGCACGGCATCCGCGTCCGCGATGCGCGGCGCGTAGGCCTCGGTTGAAACCTCCTGGACGACATCGACCGTGACGCCCGGCGCCGAACGCAGCAGGTCGATCCCGGACGCGTGGATTTTCCCGGCCACAAGGACATGCGGCATCTCAATATCCTCCCGCCGCCTTGGCCGGTGCCGCGGAACCGGCGCCGAGCGCGGCGCGGAAGCCGGAGACGCTCGCCTGGGCGGCTCCCGCCAGCAGCCTGACATCGTTGGAAATCGTGACGAGATCGAAACCCCAGCCGACCGCCTTCGCGGCGTACGTCGGCGAGCCGCAATGCAGCGCGGCCCGGATGCCCGCCTTGTGGGCGCTGTCGCAGATGTGGCGGATCGCCTCCACCATTTCCGGCTCCTCGCGGTCGAAGCCGGTCGGGTACTTGCGCCCGGTAAGCCCGAGCGTCAGGTCGGCTGGGCCGATATAGACGCCGTCGAGACCCGGCGTTGAGACGATGGCGTCGAGATTGGCCATCGCCTCCGCGGTCTCGACCATCGCGAAGCAGACCACCTCGCCGTTGGCATGGAGGCCATAGTCCGCACCGGCCGAGAAGTTCGCCCGGGTCGGGCCGAACGAACGAACGCCCTCGGGCGGATAGCGCATGTAGGAGACGAGCCGCGCCGCCTCCTCCGCGGTGTTGATCATCGGGCAGATGATGCCGTATGCGCCGGCATCGAGCGCCTTCATGATCGCCGCCGGATCGAGCCACGGAACGCGCACCATCGGCACGACGCCGCTCGCCCGCATCGCCTGGAGCATCCCGGTAGCAGCCTCGTAGCCGACGAACCCGTGCTGAAGATCGACGGTCAGCGCGTCGTAGCCCTGCGCCGCCATGATCTCGGCCACGAACGGCGAGGATGTGGACAGCCAGCCATTCGCCACCGGCTTGCCGGCGGCCCAGAGGCGGCGGATTTCGTTCGCGATCATGCCCTTCCCCTCAGATCGGATGCCCGGCCCCGCGCCTTTCAGATCGTGACTTGCGCAAGCTTAACGTTGAGATAGTCGGCGATGCCCTCCGCACCGCCTTCGCGGCCCATGCCGCTCGACTTGATACCGCCGAACGGAGCCTCGGCCGCCGCCAGCGCGAAGCTGTTGACGCCGACCATGCCGGCCTCGATCGCCGAGACCGCCTCGCGGATCCGCGCCGGATCGCGGGTGAACACGTAGGCGGAAAGCCCGTACTCGCCCTGGTTTGCGCGCCGGTAGACCTCGTCCGGCTGCGAGAACGGGGTGATCGCGGCGATAGGCCCGAAGTTCTCGGCGGCGATGGCGTCGGCATCGTCCGGCAGGCCGGCGATCACCGTCGGCTCGAAGAAGCAGCCGCGGTTGAGGCCCGACGGGCGCCCGCCCCCGGCGACGACGGAGCCGCCCCGGGCGCGCGCATCCGCCACCATGGCCTCGACGGCATCGCGACGGCGCGCATTGATGAGCGGCCCCATCTGGGTCGCCTCGTCCAGCCCATGGCCGAGGCGGAGCGACTTCGCCCGCGCCGCAAAACCGGCGACGAAGTCGTCATGCAGCGTCTCGTGCACATAGAACCGATCGGGCGTGACGCAGACCTGCCCGGCATTGGCGAACTTGGTCGGCACCGCAAGATCGAGGGCCGTCTTCAGATCGGCATCTTCGAACACGATCATCGGCGCATTGCCGCCGAGTTCCATGCCGACGCGCTTCAGCGTCCCGGCGGCGTCGCGCACCATCTGCCGCCCGACTGCGGTCGAGCCCGTCAGCGTGATCTTGCGCACGTCCGGCGAGGCGACGAGCGTTGCGTAGGTGGTGGAGGTCGGCCCGACGACGAGGTTGACGACGCCCTTCGGCACGCCGGCCTCACGCAGGCAATCGACGATGATCATCGCCGTCCCCGGCACCTCGCTCGAAGGCCGCACCACGACGGAGCAGCCGGCCGCCAGCGCCGGAGCCACCTTGCGGGCAATGAGCACTGCGGGAAAATTCCAGGCCGTGAACGCCGCGACGATTCCCACCGGCTCGTGAAGCACCTCGATCCGGCCGCCGGGCGCCCGGCTCTCGACGATGCGGCCGTAGATGCGGCGGGCCTCCTCCGCATACCAGCGGAACTGGTCGACCGAGAGCGCCCATTCGCGACGGGACTGGGCGAGCGGCTTGCCGGCCTCGAGCGTGATGCAGCGCGCCGCTTCCTCTGTCCTTGCCGCCATGCGGTCGGCAACGGCGTGCAGCACGTCCGCCCGCTGCCAGGCCGCCGTCGACCGCCACGTGCGCAGGCCGTCGCCGGCGGCTGCGATCGCCGCCTCGACGTCCGCGACGCCTGCGGCCGGCACCTCGCCGATGACCTCGCCGGATGCGGGATCGCACACCTCGATGACGCCTTCGGCGGCGGTGCGCTGCCAGTCTCCGTCGATGAAAAGACCGAAATTCCGATACATGGGTCCCTGCGCGGATCGACGCTTCCGCCGACGAGGTGCCTGCAACATTCTTTGCGGGCATCGCCGAGGGCGTGCTAATCTCGGGCCCGAGGCTCGCGTCACGCAGCCCCGGACTGTCGGTTCAGGATGATTGGATTGTCCTGGCCGGCACCGGAAACCCGTTCCGAAACCGGCCCTTCTCCCAAGCGGCCCGGCATTTCCGGAACAGGCTGTTCCCGGTCGCAGGGCATCGTGTCGTTATGGTTCGTTGTTTGCAACTTATGTTGCTTTATCGTTTTTTACGCAATAAAAATTTCTTGTCAAGGCGCTTCGCATGTCGCCGGCCGCGGGCATCCGCCTGACGGAGCCGGGGCTGAAAGGACGCCTGCGCAGGATCGTGCCGCGCGCTGCTGCGCCGGGCTCAAGTGAGGGAAAGATGCCGAAAGCTCCGTCGCAGCCCCGGCAAGGCGTGCCTGAAAACTACGAGGGCGTCGTGAACCTCATCACGCAGGACTACGCCCAGCTCTCGGCAGGATTTCAGCAGATCGCCCGCTTCCTGACGCAGAACCCCAACGTCGTCGCGCTCGAATCCATCAATGCGCTCGCGGAGAAATGCGGCGTGCACCCCTCGAGCCTGGTGCGCTTCGCCCAGCATCTCGGCTTTTCCGGCTTCAAGCACATGCAGGCGGTGTTCCAGACGCGAATTGCGACGGCGGCGCCGGGCTTTCGCGAACGCATCCGGGCGTTGGACAGCGAGTTGTCGCGCTATTCGGGCCAAGGTCCGCTGGGCCATCTGAAACAGCTCGTGATTCGTGACATGGCCGCGCTCGAGGGTCTGCTGGAGGGCGTCGCCGAAGAGGATCTCGTCGTCGCAGCCGAACTTCTTGCGACCAAGGAAACCATCTATATCGCCGGCCAGATGCGCTCCGAGCCGATTGCGCAGCTTCTGCGATACCTGCTCACCATGCTGCACAGGCGGGTGGTGCTACTCGATCCGGCGGGCGGCCTCGCGGCCGAAATGGCAGAGACGATGACCGACCGCGACATGCTGGTGGCCATCGCCTTCCGCCATTATGCCAAGGAGGTCGTCACCATCTGCGAGTCGGCGGGGGAACGCTCCATTCCCGTGATCGCGATCACCGACAGTCAGCTTTCGCCGCTCGCCAAGGACGCCACGGTGCTGTTCACCGTGCCGGAGGACGAGTACACTTTCTCGCGTTCGCTGGCGGCGCCGATCTGCCTCGTCCAGGGCATCGCTGTGGCGACTGCAGCCCGACTCCAGCCCGACAAGCAGGAAGCCCCGCGCATTCCGACGGTTACGGAAATCCTGCGCAACCGGGCCGCACGGCGGAATCCGCAAACCGCAAGACAATAGACGGCGAGGCAATGATTTTTGCCGCGTTGCGGTAGTCGCAATTTATCTTGCGTACGCGGAATCCATGCAATAAAGTTTTCAAAAAAGAGGGTCGCGCCACCGGACGCGGCCCGTCCCTCGGGAGGAATGCATGACGACCGTCCGCTGCACCATGGCTCAGGCCGTGGTTCGTTATCTCTGCGCGCAGTTCACAATGGACGACGATGGGCAGCGGGTGCCGTTGTTCCCGGGCGTGTTCGCGATCTTTGGCCACGGCAACGTCACCTGCCTGTCGGAAGCGCTGGAAGCGGTGCAGGACAAACTGCCCACGTGGCGCGGGCAGAACGAGCAATCGATGGCGCTCGCAGCCATCGGCTTCGCAAAGGCCAAGCGCCGCCGTCAGATCATGGTGGCGGCGACCTCCATCGGCCCCGGCGCGCTCAACATGATGACGGCTGCGGGCGTGGCGCACACCAACCGGCTGCCGGTGCTGCTGCTCGCGGGCGATACCTTCGTCAATCGCCGGCCCGATCCGGTGATGCAGCAGGTCGAGCACTACGGCGACCCCTCCGTGAACGTCAACGACGCCTTCAAGGCGGTGACGCGCTATTGGGATCGCATCGTCCATCCCGAACAGATCATCTCGTCGCTGCCCCAGGCGGTCGCGACCATGCTCGACCCGGCCGATTGCGGACCGGCGTTCATCGCCCTGCCCCAGGACATCCAGGAGATCGCCTGGGACTATCCGGAAGCGTTCTTCACCGAGACCGTCCACGCCGTTCCCCGTCCCCGGCCGGACCGCAACCGGCTTACGGAGGCGGCGGAACTGCTGCGCAATGCCAAGCGGCCGCTGATCATCTCCGGCGGCGGCGTGCGCTATTCCGGCGCGGGCGAGGCGCTCGCCGACTTCGCCGAGAAGCACGGTATCCCGCTTTCCGAAACGATTGCCGGTAAGGGCACCGTCACCCACGACCATCCTGCTCATGTCGGACCGATCGGCATCCTCGGCTCGACCTCGTCCAACGCGCTCGCGGCGGAGGCCGACGTCGTGCTGGCGGTCGGCACGCGGCTGATGGATTTCGTGACCGGGTCGTGGACCGTGTTCGCTCACGACGCGCAGATCGTCTCCATCAATGCGGCGCGCTTCGATGCCACCAAGCATCGCTCTCTGGCGGTCGTCGGCGATGCGCTCGAATCCGTCCGTGAACTGGATGACGCCGTCGGCGACTGGAAGGCGGACGCCGGCTGGACCGAAAAGGGCCGTGTCGAATTCGCCCGCTGGAACCAGGCGCTCGACGGCTTCCAGAAGCCGACCAACGCCCCGGTACCGACGTATGCGCAGGTGGTCGGCGTGGTTCACTCCAAGGCTCGCGACCGCGACCTCGTCATCACCGCTGCCGGCGGTCTGCCGGGCGAGCTTGTCAAGAACTGGCGCGTGAAGGCGCCGAACACCTTCGATTGCGAGTTCGGGTTCTCGTGCATGGGCTACGAGATCGCTGCCGGCTGGGGCGCTGCGATGGCCGACCCGACCCGCACGCCGATCGTGATGGTCGGCGACGGCACCTACCTGATGATGAACTCCGACATCTATTCGACCGTGCTTTCCGGGCACAAGATGATCGTCGTGGTCTGCGACAACGGCGGTTATGCCGTGATCAACCGCCTGCAGAACGCCAAGGGCACGCCGTCGTTCAACAACCTCATCAAGGACTGCAAGGTGAAGGAGCCGTTCGCGGTGGACTTCGCCAAGCATGCGGCCTCGATGGGCGCGCTCACCCGACATGTCGAAAGTCTTGCGGAACTCGGCCAGGCGCTGGAATGGGCACAGGGCACCGATCGCACCACGGTGATCACGATCGTCTCCGACGGCTTCACCTGGTCCCCGGGCGATGCGTGGTGGGATGTCGGCGTGCCCGAGACCAGCGACCGCGAAACCGTTCGCGAAGCCTTCAAGGCCCAGAAGGAAGGCCGGCTGCGCCAGCGCGTCGGCGTCTGATCCCGACCCTGCATCGGTACAAGGGCGACGGCCACGTTTCCGGCGGCGGCAACCGCAGGAGCGCGCGGCCCCGCACCTCGCGAAGTAAAACAACAATAAGTTCAATGTTCTGGAGGCCGACGTGAAAGCGAGACTCGGGATCGCGCCCATTGCCTGGTGGAACGACGACCTGGCCGAACTGAGCGGCGACGTCACGCTCGAACAATGCCTTTCCGAAGCCCGCGACGCCGGCTTCACGGGCATGGAGACCGGCCGGCGCTTCCCGATGGATCCGGCCGTGCTCGGTCCGATCCTGAAAGCGCACGGCATCCGCGTCTGCGGCGGCTGGTTCTCCGGCCTCCTGCTGGACGGCGACATCGAGGCCGAGAAGGACCGCATCGCGCCACAGATGGCGCTGTTCAAGGCGATGGGTGCGCCCTGTATCGTCTATGGCGAGACCGCCGGCACCATCCAGGGCGATCGCAGCGCACCGCTCGCAACGCGCCGCCGGCTGAGCGAGAACGAGATCAAGGTCTACGGCCGCAAGATGACTGCGTTCGGCGAATGGTGCGCCGAGCAGGGCATGCCGATCTCCTATCATCACCACATGGCGGCTCCCATCGAGAGCGAGGAGGATGTCGACCTCCTGATGAAGCACTCGGGCGAAGGATTGCCGCTGCTTTATGATGCCGGCCACATGGCATTCGCCGGCGGCGATGTGCTGCGGATGATCGACAAGCACCACGCGCGAATCAGTCACGTCCATACCAAGGACGTCCGTCAGGCCGTCATCGACGGGCTCGATCGCAGCCGGGAGAGCTTCCTCGACGCGGTGGTGAAGGGCGCCTTCACCGTTCCCGGCGATGGCTCGCTCGATTTCGACGCAATCCTTCAGCGGCTCGCCGATCATGGCTACGAAGGCTGGTTCGTCGTCGAAGCCGAGCAGGACCCCGTCAAGGCACCGCCGGCCGAATATGCGAAGATCGGCCACCGTGCTCTGGTCGCCGCCCTCGCAAAGGCCGGCTACACCATCGAGGGAAGCTGACGATGGTGGCGAGCCTCAACGGCAAGATCGCCGTCGTCACCGGCGGCACCCAGGGGCTCGGCGTGGCCATCGCCCGGACGTTCGCCGAACGTGGCGCAGCCGGCCTGGTCACCTGCGGCCGCTCGCGGGAGAAGGGCGAGGCCCGTGCGGCCGAGATCACCGCCGCGACCGGCACCCGGGTGGTGTTCGTCGAGGCCGACCTCGGAAAGGTGGACGACTGCCGCGCGGTGATCGCCGCCGCCGACCGGGAATTCGGCCGCCTCGATGCCCTCGTCAATGCGGCGGGCCTGACCGACCGCGGCACCCTGCTCGATACCTCCCCCGAACTCTTCGACCGGATGTTCGCCGTCAACGTGCGTGCGCCGTTCTTCCTGATGCAGGATGCGGTCAGGCTGATGAAGCGTGACGGGGTGGCTGGCACCATCGTCAACATCGCCTCGATGTCGGCGAAGGCCGGCCAGCCGTTCATTGCTGCCTATTGCGCCTCGAAGGGCGCGCTGGTGACGCTGACGGAAAACACCGCCTTCGCGACCTTGAAGAACCGCATCCGCGTCAACGCCCTAAATATCGGCTGGATGGCTTCCGACGGCGAGGACCAGACGCAGAGATCCTATCACGGCGCGCCGGACGACTGGCTGGAGAAAGCCGCCGCGGCGCAGCCGTTCGGCCGGCTGATCGACCCGTTCGAGGTGGCGCGCGCCGTCGCGTTCCTGTCGAGCGAGGAGTCCGGCCTCATGACCGGCAGCACCATCAACTACGACCAGTCGGTGTGGGGCGCCTACGAGTCCTCGCCCGTTCCCGCAGATCCGCTTTGAGCGCGTCTACGCCGGGCAAACACCGTTCCGCACCGAAGTGCCTTCACAGCCGGGAGTTCCCGCCATGCGTACATTGAAGGGGCCGGGCGTCTTCCTCGCCCAGTTCGCCGCCGACGAGGCTCCTTTCAACACCCTCGACGGCCTCGCCGGCTGGGCCGCGGCAAAGGGCTTCAAGGGTGTGCAGCTCCCGACTTGGGACAGGCGCGTGATCGACATCGAGCGCGCGGCAGCAAGCCAGGACTATGTCGACGAGATCGTCGGCACGGTTGCCGCCCACGGCCTCGTGGTAACGGAACTCGCGAGCCATCTGCAGGGGCAGCTCGTGGCGCTGCACCCGTCGTTCGACCTGCCGGCCGATTCCTTCGCCCCGCCGGAATTGCGCGGCAACCCGGCCGCGCGCCAGCAATGGGCGGTGGAGCAGTTGCGCGCCTGCGCGGTCGCATCGCGCCGCTTCGGCATCGACCGGCACGTCACCTTCAGCGGCACGCTGCTCTGGCCGTATCTCTATCCCTATCCGCAATGGCCGGACGGCCTGATCGACGACGGCTTCGACGAACTCGCGCGTCGCTGGCGGCCGTTGCTCGACGTCTTCGACGCCGAGGGTGTCGACCTCTGCTACGAAATCCACCCGACCGAGGACCTGCATGACGGCCTCACGTTCGAGATGTTCCTGGAACGGGTCGACAATCATCCGCGCTGCAACATCATGTACGATCCGAGCCACCTCGTGCTGCAGTCGATCGATTATCTCGGCTACATCGACGCCTATCACGAGCGGATCCGCATGTTCCACGTCAAGGACGCGGAGTTCCGCCCGACCGCCAAAACGGGCGCGTACGGCGGCTACCAGCCGTGGCTGCGGCGCGCTGGCCGGTTCCGTTCGCCCGGCGACGGGCAGGTCGATTTCGGCGCGATCTTCGCGAAGCTCGCCGGCTACGATTTCGACGGCTGGGCGGTCCTCGAATGGGAATGCTGCCTGAAGAACCCGGAGGACGGCGCGGCGGAGGGGGCGAGATTCATCGCGGACCACATCATCCGCGTTTCCGAACGCGCGTTCGACGACTTCGTGAAGTCGGGCGCCGACCGCGCCTTCAATCGCCGCATCCTCGGCTACTGACGTCCTGAGACTGGCCATGACACAGACCTCCCTTTCCGCGCGACGGCTGCGGCTCGGCATGATCGGCGGCGGCGAAGGCGCCTATATCGGCGGCATCCATCGCTACGCCGCCCGGCTCGACGATAATTTCGAGCTGGTGGCAGGCGCGTTCGATGTCGATGCCGCTCGCGGCCATGCCTTCGCTGCGCGGACGCATATCGCACCCGATCGGTCCTATGCGGACGTCCGTGCCCTCATCGCCGGTGAAACGGCGCGCGAGGACCGTGTGGACGTCGTCGCCATCTGCACCCCCAACCACACCCACTTTCCCATCGCGAAGGCGCTGATCGAAGCCGGCATCGACGTGATCTGCGAGAAGCCGATGACGACGACCCTTGCCGACGCCGAGGCGCTACATGCGCTCGGGCGCGAGTATGACCGCTTCGTTGGCGTGACCTACACCTACAGCGGCTATCCGATGATTCACGAGGCCCGCGCGCGGGTTCTCGCCGGTGAGATCGGCCCGGTGCGCGTGGTGCAGGCGGAATATCCGCTGGAATGGATGGCGACCGGCATCGAACTCGAAGGCAACCAGCAGGCGGCGTGGCGCACCGATCCGAAGAAGAATGGCCGCGGCGGCTCGATCGGCGACATCGGCACCCACGCCTATCATCTCGCCGGGTTCGTCACCGGCCTGAAGGTGGAAAGCCTGTCGGCCGACCTGAAAACCTTCGTCGAAGGCCGTGCGCTCGACGACAACGCCCACGTCATGCTCCGCTACGAAGGAGGTGCGCGCGGGCTGTTGTGGTCTTCGCAGGTAGCCATCGGTCATTCCAACGGATTGAGGCTGCGGGTGTTCGGCGAGAAGGGCGGGTTCGCGTGGCACCAGGAAGCGCCGAACGAACTCGTGTTCTCGCCGCTGTTCGGCAAGCCCACCGTGATCAAGCGCGGGCGCGAGGATCTTTCCGAGGCGGCGCGGGTCAGGATGCGCACGCCGCCCGGCCACCCCGAGGGCTATATCGAGGCGTTCGCCAACCTCTATGCCGGGTTCGCCGAGGCGATCCGTGCCCGCGCCGACGGCCGCGAGCCGGGCCCGGCAGGCCGGGATATTCCGACCTCCTATGACGGCCTCAAGGGTGTCGCGTTCGTCGATGCCGTGGTCGACAGCCACGAGGCCGGGCGGTGGCTGGCGCCCGCCTATGTCTGAAGGGCGCCGTTGACGGCCGACGCGCCCGCCCTGACGCACAGCCGTGGATGATGATGGCAGCGGTCCGGGATTGCGGGTGTCTTCCGAGGGCGGCGCGGGGAGGATATGCTGGGCCATGCCGTCCCAGCGCCCCGCCACGGAAGCGACGATCTGGTATGCCGACGAACTCGGCGCGGAACTCCTGCGCGCCCGGTTCGGCGACTTCGCCTACGACCTGCACACCCACGACACCGCATGCCTCGCTCTCATCACCGGTGGCGCGATCCGCATCCGTATGAAGGGCGGAGAGTTCGTGGCGCGCGCGGGCGATCTTTATGCCATCGACGCGGACGAGCCGCATGCCGGATGGCCGGTGGATGATGCCGGCTGGAGCCAACGCACCATCTATGTCGATCTCGACGGCCTGCACCGCCGCCTCTTCCAGAAAGACGGCCCGGCCGCAGCATTACGTGGCCCGATCATCCGCGATGCCCAGCTTGCGCAGACCTTTCTCGCCGTTCATGCGAGTTATGACCAATCGGCATCAACGCTCTCGCGCGACGAGCATTATCTTGCATTCTCTCGCCGACTGTTCGAGCGACACATGTCGCAGACGGACGTCGAATCCGGCGTCGTCCGGGAAACCCGCGCTGTCGAGCGGGCACGCGACTTTCTCGATGCCCGTCTGGACCGGCGCGTCAGCCTCGCGGAGATCGCGACGGCATCGGGGCTGCCGCCCTTCCGGATCTATCGCGCGTTCGAGCGCGAGACGGGCATGACCCCTCACGGCTACCAGCGTCAGGCCCGCATCCGTGCGGCGCTGGATCTGATAAGGCGCGGCCTCCCCTTGGCCGAGGTCGCAAACATGACCGGCTTCGCCGATCAGGCCCATTTCACGCGCAGCTTTCGGGCGCGCATGGGCGTCACGCCTGGCGCGTACCGCGAGGCGCGGCTCGTCGGCGCCTGAGCGCTATCTCAGCAGGGCATATTTGCCGACGATCTTGCCGACCGCCTTGCGCGGGCCGTAGAGCCCGACGCCGACATAGCGCAGCGCGTCCGCGTCACTCCGCGAGACCTCGGCCGAAAACTGGGCGTAGTCCGTGGTCTCCTGGCCTTGCGCGGGGAAATCCACCACCTCGATGCCCCTTGCAAGGGCTTTTACACGGACCGCCGCAAGTTCGGTCCCTGCGGCGCCAAGAATGGAAATGCCGATGGAGATGAGACCGGGGTGTACCGCGCCCGCGCCATCGACGAGATCGGCACCTGCGAGTTCCGGCCGTTTCCTTCCCATGGTGAGAGCGATGACGGCCGCGGCGTTCGCGGCGCGTCCGGCCGGGAGGCCGGCGTCCACCACGATGACGCAACGGCTCGGCTCGGCGGCATCCTGCGAGTGCATCTGTTCTGTCACGGTCATCTCCGGCATTCAAGTGGGTGCGAGCCCCGTCCCGGGCCGGGCCACGGCTCGCGCGCAGATGAACTAGCCTGCGGTGCCCGCCCGGTCTTGAACGCCATTGCAGTGTGCATGTCCTCGGCGGACGGGCTCGGAACCAAAGCCGAACCGACCGCGCTCCATGTGATCGGCAAGCCGGGCGCCACGGTTCAGGATCATCACGATTTGTTGCGCCGGGTCAGGGATTCTACGGAGTTTGGAGCCGTTTTCCCGCATGCCAGACTTGCAACGCGGCTGGATCGCCGTTGCGGGCCGACGACCGCGCGCCGAACATCGCCTCCGCTCCGGATAGCAAAGCGAGCAGCAAGAATGTCCTACACCCGGAGCAAGGCGACCGATCAACGGTCGAACGATCTGGAAGATCTGCGCTGGCACGCCCTCCCGACCACGGAAGCCATTCGAATCCTGGACGGCAGCGAAGCCGGCCTCAGTTCGACTGAGGCCGCTGGACGGCTTTCACTTCACGGGCCGAACGCGTTGCCGCAGGCCAGGGCACGCCCTCCGCTGCTGCGCTTCCTCGCGCAGTTCAACAGCACGCTGATCTACTTCCTCCTCAGCGCCGCGGTCGCGGCCTGGTATCTCGGCCATCACATCGATGCCTTCGTGATCGTCGCGGTGGTGACCGTCAACGCCATCGTCGGTTTCATTCAGGAGGGAAAGGCGGAGAAGGCGCTGAGCGCGATCCGCGACATGATCGCGCCTCACGCCCGGGTCTGGCGCGACGGCCACCAGGTTGCCCTCGCAGTCGCCGACCTCGTGCCGGGCGATGTCGTCCTCGTCGAGGCCGGAGACCGGGTGCCGGCGGACATCCGCCTTC